>NZ_DASTAT010000024.1 GCF_035712445.1 Oligoflexus sp.
CCTTGGAAATGTCCCCGGCAAGTTTCGCTTCGGGAAGGGTTTTGACCGCAGCGTTGGCAAGCTCGCTCATGGTGTCCAAAGTTTCAGCCGTGCTCATTCCCGCGCTGCCTTCCTTAAGCGCAGCTGTTGTTCCTGAAACGATATCCTTGGCCATCAGCGTTCTTTGGCTTGCTTCATCCAGGGCGGCCTGGGGATGGATCAGACTCAGAAACGCCCCGCGTATGATAGGTCCTGTGACGATCTGCGCCGCGGGTTTTGAGGCAGCGGTCAGTCGGTTTTTTACTGAAGGATCCTGCTTCAATGCGATCGTGCCATCGTCGGTGACGATAATAAGACTGCCGACAGCAGCATTCATCTCAACCTTGGCACCTTCCGCGATGACAGCGGCGAGATTATTGTCGTGGCTGGCGGCCAGTTCCAGGCAAAGTTCAGCAATCATTCCATTGCCGACGGCCAAAGCACCAGTGCGGAGGGCATCCGCATCTTCCTTCGAACCGACCGTTATATCCTGAAGCTTCAGGAAGGCGCCTTGAGAACATGCTGGGGATGACGTGTAGCGCACAGATCCTTTTGAAGATAGAGGCGGTGTGCATCCCGCCGATAGGATGGCCAAGAGAGCCAAAGTTCCGAAGACCAATCGTTCTTCAAGCCACATGTCATTCATCCTTTTCCAAAAAGAACAGCGCCCTTGGTTTCGGTTGCATGGACCCGCAGCTTGAGCATGAAATTACGGAAACCGCAATAATTTCAGTTGGATTTGAGGGAATGACAAAGCCAAGGAACTCTGCTTGTGTTCGCAGAGAGTTTTCGTTGCTTTTAAGAGCCGTGGACCGTTTTTGACGGAAAGAAAAGAAATATTCATTTCCTGAATGTAGCCATGTTGCTGAAAGTATCTTTTTTCTGTCGTCTTCAAACGTCAAATCTGTCTGCAGGATATTATGATGAAGCCCGTATGATGCAAGCCTGAAAGCAGCTCATGCGTTCGCGTTCACAGCCTGTGAAATGAATTTGAATGTGGTGTTCTTGTCTATTTACTTCCCCAGTCGAGAGGCTTATCTAACATTCATGTTGTGTTGGCCTCTTTGCTTAACAGGAGTGTATAAGATGAAAATATCGAAACATATAACGTTAGGCCTCGCGCTGAGTCTTGGTTTGGTGAGCTGCGGCCAAAGTTCGCAGAAAGATCACAACGATCCCGCAGCTCAAACGGAGAATGCACCTTCGGATTTGGTGTCGGCTTTGAGTGGAATGCCAGCCACGGACAAAGCTGCTCTTGAAAGTACGGCCGAGAAGTCCCGAGCCGCCATCCTTCGCGTCAAAGCCGAGATCGCGGCCATTGAAAAAGATATCAAGGATAATCCCAGTCTGGCCGTAGGCCAGCAAAGCAAACTCGATCAGTTGAATGATGAGTTGAGCGGGCTTAAAGAGGATTATTCCCAGACTCAAGCCGCACTCTCGGACGCTGAAGGCTATGAGATGCTGCTGCGCTTTGTGATCGAGCACAAGATCACTTCGTTTGAACAGTTGCCTCAGGCATTCCAGGCTGCGCGAACCCAGATTCAGCAAAAGGGAAAGGACATCCAGGGCCAGGAATCAAGCTTTGTAAGCCGCATGGAAGGCGCCTTGCAGAAGATTTCCGAGGCCAGATCCTCGCTCAAGAGTACCGAGCGCGTTCTGCAGGAGAAAATGAGCAGTCTTCAGCAGAAACCCAATCTGTCAGCGGATGAACAAGCGCAGCTGACGTCGATTCAGTCTTATCTTGAGACAGCAAAAAAGCTCAACACCGAGAAAAAGAATCTTTCGCAGGCCCAGGCTTCCTTGAATGAACATGAAACGGCTTTGGCCCGCGCCGAGAAGCAGAAGACTCAGATGACTGCAGACCGCGCACGGCTTGTCCGGCAGTTGATGGGTCTGTCGGCGAACGACAGTCAGGGGCGCGATGAGATCCTGAAGCGTATAGAAGAGGTTCAGGAGAAGATCGTCGATGCTGACCTTCTTGTTTACGAGCATCAGTCGGCTGTGACCGAAGCGAAGGGTCGGATCAGTACGAGCCAGCAGAGTGTGGAGGGACTGCAAAGCTCCATGGGGACTGTGGTTCCGGGCCTTCATTCTCTGGTGAATGTGGATCTGAATGCCCAGATGCAAGCGGCGTCGAATGCCGATCAGGAGTATCAGGTTATACAGACTGATTTCCAGAAATGGCGTCAGGAAGTGAATCAGTATGAGATCGACGAGGCGAACATTGGCCGTCTGGAAGCTTTCTTCGCCCAAAAGTTTCCTGAGGCGTCCTCTGGCCAGTCGACGGAGCCTGCTGTTGGAGGGAAAGAGCAGGGGCAGGGGGATCAGCCTACTGGGGACCAGCCTGCGAAGCCCACTGGCGATCAACCCACGCAGCCTTCGGATCAACCAGCGGTGGATCAACCTGCACAGCCCAGCGGCGATCAGCCTTCGAAAGGAGATACACCATCACAGGATCAACCTACGAAGCCTACTGCTGATCAACCTACGAAGCCTACTGGTGATCAACCCACGCAGCCTACTGGTGATCAACCTACAAAGCCTACGGGTGATCAACCCACGCAGCCTACTGGTGATCAACCTACGAAGCCTACGGGTGATCAACCCACTCAGCCCACAGAAGACCAGCCTGCACAGCCAACGGGAGACCAACCCACAGGTGGTCAACCCTCGAAAGGTGACACTCCAGCCCAGGGTGAGCCCACGGGAAATCAACCGGCACAACCCACGGGAAATCAACCGGAACAACCCACGGGAGATCAACCGGCACAACCCACGGGAGATCAACCGACACAGCCCACGGGAGATCAACCGGCACAACCCACGGGAGATCAACCGACACAGCCCACAGGTGATCAACCCACAGCTGATCAACCCATACAGCCAGGCGGTGACAAACCAACCGGTGATCAGCCTGCAGAAGGAGACAAGCCGAATACGCCCGATCAGACAGCAGCTATGAGTTAATCCGTACCAAGGAACCTTTCGAGGGCCCGCTTTTATCGGCGTCCCAGCACAGCGAGGGCCGCGTGCCAGCCGCACATTCCATGGACGCCAGGTCCAGGTGGAGTCGATGAGGAGCATAAAAAAATGCGAGGATCGGGAGTGGCATAGGGATTGGAAAATAACCGCGGACGTTGCAGGGTCTGACGCAGATTCATCAGGCCGCCTGATATGCTGCCGCCAATGTAATTGCCATTATAGGCTTCAAAATCAGCAGGAAACATCCTGTGCCGCGCTATTATAAGCTTTTGAAAGCCAGGCGCGAACCGTTCAATCTGAGCCTCGATACGATCCGTCATATCCTCGGAAGAATAAGGAGGAACATGGCAATAGCCCCAAAGTGCAGACCGACCATCACGGGTTCGTGAAGCATCCACAACGCTCGGCTGCGCGATAAGAACAAAGGGCCTCGGGTGCACCTTCCCCTGGCGCATGGCCGATTCACTCGCGGCGATTTCTTCCAAATTCCCGCCGAGATGAAGCGTTGCTGTTTCATGCGCCGCCGCAGCAAGCCAGGGAACACGAGCGGAAAGCGTCCAATCCAATTTGAAAATACCGGGCCCATACTCAAAGGCCTGCAAACGCTTTTGATAGGACAGCGGAAAACGATCCCCGCAGATTTTCAAAAGCTGCTGCGGCGTGACATCAAAAAGAACAGGACAGTGCGCCGGCAGTTGATCCCAGGACGTGATCCGATGATTCAGCATGATTTCACCCGCGGCATGCTTGAGGCAGGCGACCAATGACGATGTGATGCTCTGGCTTCCTCCGCGCGCGATCGGCCAGCCATAGGCATGTCCGGCCAGTCCCAGCATCAATCCCACTGCCGCGCTCGCTGTTTCATCCAGCGCAAGAAAGGAATGCGCAGCCATACCGGCAAAAAGCGCCCGAGCGGATTCGCCCTTAAAATAGGACCTGGCCAAGGTTTCGGCTGAACGCAGAGCCTTGAGTCCGAAACGAGCATAAAGAAAAGGATGGACTGGAAACTGAACCGGACCCAGAAAATCCCGTAGCAGGGCGTCCGCATTCTCTGTGAAGTTTTCAAAAAGGCGGTGATAGGCTGCAGCATCCGCACCCAAACGCTCAGCCGTTGCACGAAGAGAACGCTCCAGGACGGCCGCCTTGCCCCCGTCGAGGGGATGAACCAGAGGATAACGCGGATGGATCCATTCAAGGCCAAAGTCCTGGAGGCGAAAGCTCTGGAATACAGGCGAGGCCACACCCAAAGGATGAACAGCAGAGCACACATCGTGCAGGACTCCAGGCACTGTGAGTTCCGCAGTCCGCGTTCCGCCGCCGGGCGTGCTCGCGGCTTCATACACCTGCACTCTTAAACCGGATTTGGCCAGGATAATCGCGGCTGTCAGACCATTGGGTCCAGCCCCCACAACGACGGCATCGGGGTTTCTCATGAATTGCCTTCCGCGTCAGCATCGGGATCACGCCGCATCATAACGGGAGCATAAGCACCGAGCGTTTTTCGTTTCCACCAGTGACCCCTGGCTTTTCTTTCGGCGGCATTCGTGAATTCATATTCATAAAGAAGAGCTCTGATATAGCGCGGCGGAGTGGAGAAGGGCTGGGTTTTTAAAAGCCTCTGCACCGGCTCTGCACCCTCGAAAAGTTTAAGGATGAGTCTTTGAAACCAGATGGTTCGATAAAAACTGCTCAGCGCTGCAAACCACATCTGCCAGTCCAGCCTTGGCTGATGCGGGGCCACAAAGCGAGGGGCTTCTGCAAGGTTGCCCGGTTTATAACGAAATTCATAGGCCTTCCATGTGTGTCCGTCCATGCTGCCCTCCAGGATAATCTCGGGGCGTGTCGTGGTCATATGACGGAAGAGTCCATAGCTATTGACGAGGTGAAAGGACTGAATGAACCGCTGGAGTTTTTGAATCCAACGCGGTGTGGAGACATCAGGAAAGGCGGATTGAATGACCTGGGGAACGCTGATGACAAGGATAAAAAGAGTCAGACAGCCATGGAGCAGCCAGAGGACTGGAAAGGATGCAGGTGGCGACGATTGAGCCCAGGATGATTCCGCGTGACTGATCAGAGCAGGCGAAAAAAAAGGACGCCAGATGCTGTCATCCAGAAGAGGCAGACTGAGAGCCGCGGTCAGTATATTAAAAAAAGTGTAATTGCCTGTGATGAAGATGACAAGCATGAGAAACAAAAATCCTGCGGCCGCCAGATGCCGGAACGGGGCCGGCGCGAAGATGAAAAAAGGTAAAACGATTTCAATGACGAGGACCATGGCCACACCGAAGCGATGAAGTGGTGCAGGCAACCAGTGAAAATACCAGGCCACGCGATGTGGCAGCGGCTGCGTTTGATAATGGACTTCCAAAGAGCTGAGCCGGCGCCAGGTTTCATCCCCGCAGGAAAGTTTCACGGCGCCTGATTCGAACATCAACCGGAAGATCAGCCACCAAAGAAGGAGAAGGCCGAAGGGAGAAAACCCTAGAAATATAGCCAAAAAACCTGTTTCAATCAGAAGCACGTCCCATTGAAAGGATAAAAAATCCTGTCCCGCCACAGTCAGGGAAAGATAGCAGATAAAAAGAATGATGAGACAGGGAAATTCCCCAATACCCAGGATCAGACTCAGGGACGCAGCCATACCGATGCCGGTGACAGTAAGCAGCGCCTTATCATCACTACGAAACCAAAAGAGGGTAGGAAGGTGTCGGTAGGCTTTTTTTCCGAAGTGGCTGCGCATCTCGTTCAAATAATCCCCAAGCGGCAGGATGCCCTCTTCGCCGATAAGCCCTCGGATCTGAACGGCTAGGGAAAAAAAAGCACAAAGATAAACAATGCCCAGCGCCCGCAGGAAAATCCAAAGACTGAGCGTAAAATCATCGGAAAAACTGTGAAGCCCATTCGCAAGAGAGAGTGCAGCTGATAAAAACCCGCTCATGAAAACCCTCACGAATGGATGCGATCACGTCCGGGACGGCAGCGGAAAAAAGCGGCCCAGAAGAAAGCCAATTCCCAAGGCGCCAAGGGCATAACGATAGGGCTGCCGCCTGATGGATTCATCCATCTGATTCGACTTTGTTTGAATAGAAGTCGTCTCCAAAGGACGACCGGCTGCGGATTCCGCCACGGAACCCTTATCCATAAAGTGATCCAGTCCGTAGGATCCGCCGGTGGATGCGGTCAGAGCATTATCAAAAGCGGTCTGTGCGGTGGAACGCTCGGGATGCAGTTGGCTCGGCGGAACATAAACGCTGTCCTCGCCGTGACGTCCGGGTTCACTGCTACGCGCAATCGTGTCCACACGATTCTTATCGCTTGCATGGCGCCGGGTTTCGGCTTGCGGCTCCTTGTTTTTAGGCTCAGGAATGGGTGCCAGACTCGCATCAGAATTTTGCATAGGTGCTGCCTTTCCTGGGGAAAATATGGGATGAAATTCCTGGGACGACCTTGGTGAAGACGTCCTTCAGGTGGTAATGATGTCGGCAAGATCAAGGAAAGTAAAGCAGGGTTTAATGCACTCGTGAACTCAACACGTTTGCGTGTCACGCCGCGGTAAAATCTGCGGACGAACCCTGCAGTCTTGATTAGACGATCTGACTGTGAGCCCCTGTGAGCCTTCACTTTCAGATGGTATCTTCCGGCGACTCTCTGCTAGTCTTGGCCACCAGCTTTCAACAGACGAAATCGACCACTCGAGGGAGTAATAGGCATGACTCAAAAAGCCAGGATGGAAGGCATCACCTTTCCGGATGGACAGACAGGTTCCACTTTTCTGCGTCAGGTTATGGCTCAGGCTTTGGAGCAGTTTCCAGGCGAATTTTCCGGCCTGGAATTGCCCAGTGAAAAGGCTTTCAAGAAACATTACAGCGAAGCCGTCGTGCGTTTCGAGGCAGCCCGCGTGGCCTCGCCCCGTCGCTCTGAGATTGCCCAGTTTATAGTGAATTACACCCATGATCAGTTGGTTTATAAAACCGAATCTGGATCCACGCCCTGGCGTGATTATATCAAGGGCGCTGCGCCTTCTGTGACGCTTGAATCGCATGAATTCAAGGGAAAGCCTGGATTTGTGCCAGGCGTGACCTTTCATGGACGGGCCTATCAGGGCGCGTCGTTGCCTTACCTGGGGCAAAAACTTTTAGCGGAGCAGAAAATCACCGGAGCGGTCGCGAAGGCTCTGAATTGGGTGCAGCAAGTTGCAAAAAATCAGGGCGGCGCCATCGATCTGAGCGGTCAGAAATTTGTGATCCTCGGAGCCTCGGCTGAGCTTGCGCCGACCCCGCTGCTTCTTCAGGCTGGCGCTTCCGTGCTCTGGATCGATGTGCAGGGACCGGATGCCTATCTTGCAACGCCGCAGAAATATGCAGGACGCTTGAGCCACAGTCCTGAAGCCAGAAATATTCTTCTGCAGCCGCGGGAAATCAAAGCCGCGATCGAAGCCTTTGCCGCGGGTGAACCCGTGCATGTCGCGATGTTTGCCTATGCCGCTGGAGCCAGCCAGGAGTGGCGCCTGGCCGCGACCATGAATGCGCTGGTCATGGAACTGAGTCCCGAGATTGTGGGATCGGTTACGATGCTGATTTCCCCGACTTCCGCTGCGACGGTCCAGCCCGAGGATTTTGCGCGATCTTTGGAAAATAAACGCAAACCACCTCTGTGGCAAAGCGCTTTGAAAACCATCGGCGCGCTCGGGGCCTCATGCAGTTACGATCAGGCGGGTATTCCGATTGCGCGGGCCATCGTGCCTTTGCAGGGCGCGAGTTATCAGGCGGCGCAGTATATTTCCAAGACTCTGGCGGCCGAAGTTTTAGCGAATTATGGAGTAGGAAACCGGAAAGGGCAGGGGCCTTTGCGTGTGTCAGCAAACGTTGCCGGCATTACCAAAACGAAATCGCTGCAGCATCCGGTATTTCAGGCTGCGTTCCTGGGCGCGGAAGCCTTCGGCGTGGAAATCTTTGAAGTGCCGTGCACCCGAGCGCTCAGCACCCTTCTAATGGTGCATGATCTTTTCAATCCTGATGCCTTTCCGAAAACGGAGATGAGCCAGATCTTTGCCCAGCAGGTCCATGGCGGGATTTATTCCCGGGCTTTTGCTTTAGACCCTATGATACGGATTGCGACGATGATGGGTTTGGTCAAACAACCCCAGCTGCTTTTGAAATTGATGTAAGGTTGAGGCGGGAGGGCCCTGGAGGCTCTCCCCTTTCTGTTTTTCTCTCTTGATTGTCTGCAATAAAAGCGGGCGCTGTGATTCTTCTGCGGGCTGATCGCCTGTGAAATGAAGATTTCCCGCAATATTAGATAATTTTGGAGAGAAAACATGTCAAACAGCCCCTCGTTTAAAGTCCAGTCCCTTGCCCTTTGCCTGCCGTTGACCCTGCTTTTGGCTTGCGGTCATGATTCCAAGAAAAAAGATGACGCCCCCGTGGTCCAGAAAGAGGCGCCCGCAGAGCCCGCACCGGCCCCAGCGCCCGCAGAGCCAGCACCTGTGGAGCCAGCACCTGTGGAGCCAGCACCTGTTGAGCCAGCGCCTGTTGAGCCAGCACCTGTTGAGCCAGCTCCTGTTGAGCCAGCTCCCGTTGAGCCAGCTCCCGTTGAGCCAGCTCCCGGTAAACCTGCTCCCGTTGAGCCAGCTCCTGTTGAGCCTGCTCCTGGTAAGCCTGCTCCTGGTAAGCCTGCTCCTGTTGAGCCTGCTCCTGGTAAGCCCGCTCCCGGTAAGCCTGCTCCTGCGAAGCCCGCTCAGCAGGCTGAAATCGTCGGAACCTGGGCTTCCTGCGATGTTTTCGATTATTCATCCTTTGAATTCAAACGTTCGGGCAGCGCATATGTTGTTGTCACCGTCAGTGCTGATGGCAAATTCAAATTCGAGAACACGTGGTTCACCGATGCTGCATGCAAAGTTGCTTTCACTCAGGAAGCTGCCGACCGCATGAAAGCAGAGGGCGCGACGTTTGAAGATCAGGAACTTCATGACTATCTGAAAGGCAAGATCTTCGAAACCAGCTATAAGGCTGAAGCCATCGGTGCAAACGGTTTGGGCACCCTTACCCTCGGTGATGATGCAGAACAAGGTTCTTATAAAATCGTCGACGGCGTCCTTTATCTTTCCGAAGACGGCACCGAGTTCGACACGATCGGCCCACGCAAGTAAGATAGCCTTCTTTTCTAACCGCGGTCCAAAGCTGTCCCACCTGGGACAGCTCCGCCCCCTTATCTAGCCTATAAATTCAATTCTTTCAGCTATTTAACTTTGGTCCTCTTCCTGCTTTGGAAGTGGGGCAGGTGAACTTTCCCTTCCCATCAAACCAAAGGATGAACCCATGAGTTTTATGCAAGAAACCCGCGACCGTCCCCGGACCACCATGCAGGATGGCGAGCTGCTTGTCCGTGTGCGTTACATTGCGGAAGTTGTGGCCACCAAATGCGCAGGCTATCAAACTGGAGATCTGATCGAGGGTCAGGCGGCCCTTGAGGAATACAGTATCCTTGAGGCGAACCAGGTGCGGCGTCTCGGAGAACAGTGGCTGAGCCGGTCGAGCCGTATTCTGCGCTTTGAAAAAATCATCCTGGATCAGGAATTACTGCTGGTATCCTATGATGGGCAGGAGGTGGAGCTGACGCGTAAGGAATATCTTCTTTTGAAGCTGCTCCTCGAAAATCCCCAAAAGGTCTTCACCCGCGATGAGCTTTTGGATCTGGTCTGGGGCTATGAATGCTATCCCGTGACACGGACGGTGGATAATCATATCCTGCATCTCAGACAAAAGCTGGGAGCCCACCTTTTTGAAACTGTGCGCGGCGTGGGCTATCGTTTAACCTCACGTGAGGCTATCGGCATGGGTTAAGGAAGGGCTCGTGAGCACTTCAACGAGATCCTGCTCTTTAATGGGTTTGCAGATGAAGGCACGAATGCCGCGATTCCAGCATTTTTCTTTCTCCAGAGGCGTGGCGCTGGCGGTCATGGCTACGAAGCGAAGCGTGTCCTTGCCCAGGACCTGAGCCTTTTCAACAAGCTCATAGCCATCCATGATCGGCATGCGTAGATCGGTAAAGACGATGTCGTAGGCTTTGTTTTGAATAAGCTCCAAAGCCTCACGCGCATCCCTGGCCAGATCGGGCTCATAACCCAAATCGCGCAGAAGATCCGAGGCGACTTTGCGGTTGATGAAGTTATCATCGACGACCAGGATGCGTTGCGGATGCTCCTCGCCCAGAAGAGGACGCGGCTTCAAATCCGAAGAAGGCTCGGCACTCGGCGCCAGTTCAGGGAGGGTGAGCACAAGGGTGAACGTTGAACCCGCTCCGTACTGGCTTTTGACTTCAATGCGGCCCCCCATCAGTTCCGCCAGTTTTTTGGAAATGGCAAGTCCCAGCCCGGTCCCACCAAACGAACTGGCAATCCCAGGATGCGCCTGGGTATAGTCCTGAAAAAGATCCTTCAGTTGATCGGCAGCAATGCCAATGCCATTGTCGATGACATGAAGAGCGATGTGATGGTCGCCTGTTGCCAGGGCCTGGGATTGGAGCCGAATGATAACGCGGCCATGAGGCGAAAATTTGATGGCGTTGCTCAGAAGATTCAAAAGAATTTGTCCCATGCGTCCACGGTCGCCTTCCACCAGCGCTGGAACCTTGGGATCAATGTCCTGCTCCAGCTTAACATTCTGTTGGCTCGCATTCTCGCTGACAATGGCTATGGCTTCCTTGATCACCGCGCGAAGGTTCACGGGCCCCTTGTCGAGCTTCAACTTATTGGCCTCAATTTTCGAAAAATCAAGGATATCATTGATCAGACTCAGAAGACTCTTTCCGCAGTGGCTCACGTTCTGCACCATGTCTTGGGCCGTCGGGTCCAAATCCTTTTTCAAGAGCGAGGCTGTGATACCAATGACACCGTTCAAAGGTGTGCGAATCTCATGGCTCATGTGTGCGAGAAACGCGGATTTCGCGGCATCGGCATCGAGCGCTTTTTGGGTGGCCTGCCCGAGGTCACGGGTTCTTTCCTTAACCCGCAGCTCAAGCAGATCATTGGCCAGTTTTAATTTGACGAGGATAAAGAAAGTATAGACGGTAAGGGCGACGATGATTCCATAGAGCGTCTGCTCATAACGTTTTAGGGTCAACTTCAGCCGCTCCTGATCGGCGAGGAGATCGCGCTGAAGTCGGGCCAGCTGCCTATCCTGGGCGGGGTCTATCATCTGGACCACCTGCTGATCTATGCGCTCAGCCTGCTGAATCAAAAGTCTTGCGTGAGGCAGAATCTGATCCAGAATGGAAAGCGCGGGATTCGGCAGACGTTCCGCCTCGGCCGTGACCGCGGCCAGAAGCTTTTCGAGCTGCGGTCTTTTTTCAGGATGGGGACGGCTGAGAAAACCGCGCAATTGATTATGAAAGCGATTGAAGGCCAAAAGAAAGGCGGGATGATGGGATGCCGTCAGAGCCTGCATCAGCTCACCGATGATGACGCTGATATACTGCTCCGAATTCTTGTAAACGGAGATGCTGGTCTTAAAGGCCTCCACTTTTTCGTCTTTGTGCCGGAAAAGTTCATGAAGATTTCTGGCCGCATCCAGTCTCGGAGGATTCACGTCATCCAGAAGCTCCTCACTGATTGTCAGAAGCTGCTTCTGGTCCAGGGCTATCCCATCGAAGTGGTCAAGATAAAAGAGGCGGGATTTCAGTATATTCGTATTGAGCCGAACATGAAGACGGGACAGTTCATCAGTTCGCTCCAGGCTCCGACTGATTCGGGCTTCGTCCATACGATGGTCAAGAGTCAGGACGAGAAGGATGAGCGCCGCGATGGCGAGAAGCAACGGCAAAAACCAATGAATATCGAGCTGCCATGCGCTGCGCTTTGTCATGGCACGGGACGGGGCCATTCCCCGGTGAGAGTTCTGAGAAAGCTGACCAGCGAATTGATTTCCGAGCGGCTGAGTTCCCTACCAAGCTGATAGCGGCCCATGCCGGCTACAGCGTCGTCCAGGGTGGCTGCAGAACCATTGTGAAAGTAGGGAGCCGTGTGCTCCACATTCCTGAGACTAGGGACCTTAAACACGAACTTATCCTCGTCCTTTCGGGTCACAGCATAACGCCCGAGGTCACGCTCGAAGAGCCTGCGCTCGGCCTTGGGATTGGCATGGCGAAAGATCCCGAACTTTTGATACATGTTGCCGCCCAGAAGCCTTCCCTGATGACAGGAGCTGCAGCCCAGGTCCTTGAAGAGCTGATAGCCCTTCTTTTCCAGGGGGCTTATGGCCTGGGTTTCCCCGCGCAGATAACGATCGAAGCGGGCATTCGGTGTGATCAAAGAACGTTCATAGGTGGCGATGGCCTTTTTTATGAGATCAGGACTCAGGCTTTGACCTTGATACTGCGGGTCACCTTGAAGCCGCTGCAATACGGTTGGCCAATCGTTTTGAAAGACCCTGGGTGATGTCAGCGTAATTTCGATCTGCTCTTCCAGGGATTCCGCCCGACCGGTCCAAAGATATTTGAAATGAAAGCCTACGTTGAAGATGGTGGGAATATTGAATCCATCGGGTCGCGTGGGTGGTGCAGCAGGGCCTTCAATACCGCCGCGCTGAAGGTCATGACAGCTGGCGCAGGATTGGTCCTGATGCCGCGACAGACGCTTGTCCTGGAAAAGTTTGGCTCCGAGGCGCAAAAGCCTCGGATCGAGCTCGACTGTCAATGGCAGGGGCTCAATCGGTTCATGCCCTTCGACCCTAAGGCTCCAGCACAGGATGGAGAGGAGGAGCCTGCGCATCATAGCTGTTGCGCCAGCTGATCTATATCATCGAGGATTTCATTCTGCTGCAAAATTTTGATGCGACGCGCCAGCGTGGTCTTCGGGATACCCAGCTGATCGGCAAGAACCCTGAGGGAAAGCCGCGGCGTTTTTTGCAGAAGGGATCGAATACATTGCCCCAGAAGCTTTTCCGCCAGCCTTTCAAAGTGAAAGGGCGCAGGATCGGAAGGGTCGATGGGAATTTTCAAACAGCTATCGGTCATGGGCTCCATGTCCCGATGCAGCATCCGCTGCGGAAGCGAGAGAAGAGTCAACTCCTTATCCACGTGAAGTTCCGTCATGGCCCGCAGGCAGTTGCGAAGCTCGCGAATATTGCCATCGGCCCATTCATAGGATTGAAGCAGCTTCAAGGCCGTGGGATTGATGCGATACGGTCCGCCCGTCATGGTCTGACAGAAATAGTCGACGAGTTCGGGAATCTCGTCCTTGCGTTGACGCAGGGGCGCAAGGATGATTTCCGTTTCCATCAGTCTTTGCCAAAGGTCCTTACGAAAACGTCCGGCCAGGACCAGATCATCCAAAGGTTCGTTGGCCGCTGAAATAATGCGGATATGAAGCCTCTGCGGTTGATGGGACCCAAGCGGCAGGACTTCATTGTTTTCAAGAACGCGGAGCAGGGCGACCTGCGCGGATGGACTCAGGCAGACCACCTCATCCAGAAACAGCCAGCCGCCCGATGCCGCCTGCAGATAACCTTTTTTATCGCGATCAGCGCCTGTGAAAGCACCCTTCACGTGACCGAAGAGTTCGCTTTCCAAAAGATTGGGATTGATGGCCCCACAGTTGACGCGAATGAAAGGCCTCTGCCTTTCGAATGTTCCAATCATGGTCGCGAGCACTTCCTTGCCCGTTCCCGATTCGCCCTTGATATGAATGGCTGTGACCGCGGATCGAACCAGAGCCTCCACCCGCAACGCCAGCCTTTGCATGGTCTGGCCCACAGGTTTCATGCCCGAAGAATCGGTGTGCGTGGCGGTGGCCTCATACTGAAGATGGGCGAGCTGATAGGCTTTGATCAACCGCAGAGGCAAGGTTCCCGTGTCATAGGATTTGGCAATGTAGTCATCCGCCCCGCGTTCAAGGCAGCTGCGAATCGTCTGGATATCATCGAGGTTGGAGCACATGAAGGCGACGATTCGAGGATTCGTAGCTTTGACTTTCTCAAGAAGGCTGACGCCGCCGCGACCATCTTCCGCGAGATGAATATCAAGGACGACGATGTGGGGTCGAAAGGCCCTTAGCCTTGTCAGGAAATCATCGGCATCCTGAGCCAGTTCCAACTGAAATGTCGTGCCGAAGGCTGCCTGCGAGAGCGCCTCGGAGAATTTTTTGCGAGCGACAAAATTATCATCAACATACAGGACCTTGATTTTTTCCAGCATAGGACCGCCCTTACTCGGATTGGATATAGTCGCGGGCTGCCCGAATTCGGACGACGGCCTTTTTCATTTCCTCGATATAATGGGGCGCATCCTCATCTGCAAAGCGATATCCACGGTCGTCCACGAGCTTGATGATATATTCAAGAACGTTCAATGACTCAGAGAGATTATGAATCTGGCCCCGACGGATGTCCTGCTTATCCAAATGGTCTGCTCCTTGTACCCTCTCAGCAAAGTCGGTTTCATACTTAGATCCACAGGGCAGCAAGAATCAAGAGTATAGTGACATAACAGACGAAAAGAAGAATGAGCTGGAGCGTCTTCATGGGGGACATTCCCTGGCGGTTCGTTGTTCCCTTGAGTTTTACGCATTGTGCCTTTTTTTGTGTCATCGCAATGTCACGAGACGAGAAGAATTTCATGCGTAAGTTTTAGGCATGACCGAACGGTGGCGCGGCCACCGCGGTCCTGTGGATATGGGAGAGGTTTAGGCAGGCAGCTTCCGGAAGGCGATGGCAAATCTGTTCCAGGTGTTAATAGTCGTGATAGCCAGGGTCAGCTCGACGATTTCAGACGCGGTGAAGTGAAGCTCCACGCGTTCCCAGAGAGAGTCTGGGGCATGGTCATCCGCAATAAGCGTGACGGACTCCGCCCATTCCAACGCGGCCCGCTCGCGCTCATTAAAAAAGGGCGTGTCCCGCCATGCCGATAGAGCCATCAGACGCCTCTCATCTTCACCGGCTTTTCGAGCGTCACGGGCATGCTGATCAATGCAGTAGGCGCAGCCATTGATCTGCGAGACGCGCAGGCGAACCAATTCGATCATCGACTTTTCAAGACCAGCACGCGCAATATGCTGCTCAATGTCGATCAGAGTTTTTATGGCCTCGGGAGCAGACTTAAAGAAATCAAGACGGGATTGCATGGGAAACTCCTTTGTGTTGCATTATCAGTAACGATAGGTGACTCCAACCTGAACGTAACTGCCGGACGGCAGACGCGCACGTCGGAGAACCTCACCACGACTCAAATTTTCGTAATTCAGGATCAGTTTAATATTCTCCGTCAGCGCCCAATTCGTGTGGACGCGAAGCAGGTTTCCAATCCTGACGCCTTGGACGTTTTCCGTTCCTTGATAGACCCGCATGCCTCCGGCATAGACGTTATCGTCTTCCTGCTGTCGCCTCGCATGGCCATATTCCATCGAGACCTTCAGGTGAGGCGCTGGTGAGACAGTGAAACCGGGGGTCAGCATCAGAAGATTACTCAGGCTGAGAAACTGACCCTCGCCGAGGTAGCTGGAACTCGCGTAGAGTTGATGAAAGGCGCGGAGAGTTCCCTGCTCCTGAGTTCCACCCCCTGACGCCGCATCCATGCGAAGCGAAAGTTCGGGTTGGTGTAAAGAGTGCTTTCATTCAAAAGCGCCTCATCGACAAGTTTTAGCCCATCATCCAAATACTTGAACAAAGCCGCAGAGAAAATTTCATTCTTTCCCGCAAAATGAAGGTAAAGCCCCTGCTTTGAGAGCTGCGCAGCATCGGCAATGTCTTCGACAGATGTTTTTTTAAAACCTTGCCTCCCAAAAACACCTATCGCCGCTTTCAAGACAGATTCTTTTCGAGGATCGAGACTGCTCTTGCGATTGTCCATAAGAACCACTTTCGATGAAAAAAGACGGGCTTCGGCCAGACCTTGACCGACTTTACCATTATGTTAAAAACAGTCAAGTCGATTTCGCTGCTCTCACCGTCTTCTCCCTCCGTCACCACCTCACTTCGACACTCCAGCCCCATCCCACGGAATCCAAAATTTCTGTGCAAAAAAGCATCGCATCCCGCGTTCTCCCGATCAGAGTGTCTAATCCGTCTTATTTAATCCTTATTAATTTGAGGCAAACTATGAAAATGACAGTATGGGCCGGAAGCCTGGCCCTTGGACTTCTCGTTACGGCCTGTGGGCAGGGCAGCCAAACATCGGAAAGCAAAGCCATTATCCCCGTCGATCCCCAGAGCACTCTGGATCTCGGCAAGGGACTCGACACACTGAGCGGCGCGATCAAAGGCGACTGCGTGATCAGGACCGAACCCGAAACTGTCTTCGCCAGCAATGGCAAAAGCGTCCGCATGTCGATCGATAAGATCGAATCCTCGCAGGATCTTTTCCAAAAGCTCGATTTCTCGGCCGAGGCGAATTACGGCAACATGATTTCCGGCAAGGCTTCGTATGCGAAGTCGATCAAGGTCAATGACTTCTCCGTCTATGTCATCGGCAAGGTCAACGTGCAGCTTATGACCCAGGCCATGCGCGATATTCAGCTGAAGCCCGACGCCTATCAGCTCGCCGGTGAAAGCTATTCCCGCTTTCTGGAACGCTGCGGCAACGATGTGGTTTCGGGTCGGACCACGGGCGGCGAACTCTTCGTCGTCCTCGAAATCATCACCCACAGCAAAGAAGAAAAGCGTAAAATCGAAGCCTCGCTGCAGGGGAGCTACGGTGTTTTCTCGGGTTCTGCCAGCTTCTCGCAAAACCTGGAAAATATCATTAAAACCAGTGAAACAACCTTCCGCCTCTATCAGGACGGCGGCGTCTATACATCGTCTGACCTCACGGCGGATCAGCTGATTCAGAAAGTTGTGAATTTCCCGAATACAGTGCAGCCTAATAACGGCTGGCCGGTGAGTGTAACAACCGTCAGCTACAAGACGCTGGCCCTGCCGACCATCGACAATTCCATCGACCTTGCGCATCGTCAGGAGGTTCTGAAAGACTATCTCAATCTTTCCCTTGCTTACGAAGACTATCGCAACAGCATCCAGTTCATGCTGAATAACCCGACTCAGTTCGTGAATCTCGACAGCGTTCTCTGGAATCAGAAACTGATTCAAACCAACGAGGTCCTGAACACGATCGCCCGCCGGTCGAGCACCTGCTACAATCTGACAAAAGCTTGCGAATTGAATCAGGATATCACCTACCCGAACAAGGCGGAACTTCCCCAGCGCGTGGAGAATACCCCCGTGCCGAACGTCACCGGCTGCATGGATCCCAATGCCAGCAACTTTGTGAAGGAAGCCAATCAGCCCGCGACCTGCGATTATGATTTGAACGCTCAGGTCCTCTTTCAAAGCGTGAGCCCCACCACAGGCCAGCAGATGACCAGAAACTATAACTTCAAGACCAGCGGTCTCCGCAGCGACCTTGCCGTCAGCGAGTGCATGAACAAATATGGAAACATGACTTTGCGTGACCATCGCGGCGGCACTACGGTGACCTATAAGGCGATCAAAACAAGCTGTACCTTTAATAAACCTCTGGTGGTCCGTCCACGGCCCGTGATCGTCCGCCCCGGCATGTTGGAGTTTTGAGCTATGAAAAGGCTTCTTTCCACTCTTGTCCTTTTTATGTCTATGATCAGCTGCGGGACTTCGCCCTCGGGTTCCGCTGTGAAAACCATCATCGGCAACGATGATCGGCCTTATCAAAGTTATAGCCTTGCAGTCGCGCCCCGCAACGCGATCGGACGGCTGATGCTGACTTCGAAAAATGGGTCCGAAGTTGGCTGCACGGGAACACTCGTAAGGGCTGATGTGGTTCTGACCGCAGCGCACTGTCTGGTTTTTTCCGGCGATAGTTTTGACTTTGGATTTTTCTACTCGGCCTACGACAATGGAAATTTCACGGGTGAGTATAAAGTTAAGTCCTTCGTCCTGGGAACGACCTCGCCGTCGACGGTTGCCGGTCGCAAGAGCGACTGGGCGCTGGTGAAGGTCGAGCATCTTTGGGGCGAGCAGCCGGCACCTTTGAAGATGGCTGGCCTTGCCGGATCGGCTCTTTCGTATCCTGTGACTGTCGATCTTGAAGGGTACAGCGGGGATCGCCAAGGCGGGGAAGTCCCGTCCTTTCACTTCGGTTGCCGCCTTTTGAAGACAATCACCAGCGCCACTGTATCGAACGCTCCCTTGGGTACAATCGCGCACGATTGCGATGCCGCCCCGGGTTCGTCCGGAGCGCCTCTCGTACAAAAAATCTGGAGTGGATATCAGATCGTGGCCGTGAATACCGCCGGCAATAATGATCTCTTTGAAGGTCTGACGGGACCGATCAATATTGCTGCGGATACCCGGGATGCAGCGCGAGCCCTGACGACGCTGCGCTGAAAGAATTCCTTGGGGTTACGGACAGGTTCCCGGTGTGGGCCTTGTCCGTACCACCCAAACGCCATCGACTTTTTCCATGGACTGACCACTTAAAATTTTCGGCAGATGCACAGGGCTCACGGTACCGTCGGGTCCTTTGAAATTGGCTTTATTATCTGGACCGCCGTAGATCACGGCGTCGATCGGCAGGGAATCGCGCGTGATGTCGCTGGCTTTGATTGCGAAAAGACCGATTGCATCAGCAATAGTGCCTCCGTTTTGCAGGCCGCCTGGGAAACTTTCCGCCTGAAAGAAATTCGGGCTGAAGTTTTGTGCGGTGCTTTTCGGGCCACCGATGACAACACATGCACCCGCGGTGAGCGTGCCTTTTAGCTGATACCGGAGCGTTGCGTAGGAATCACCGCCTGCGCCGATCGCATACTGGGAAAGGTCGAGGTCGCGACCGCTGGTGTTCATAATTTCAATCCATTCCAAGCCGCTGTCATCACCTGCAGGATCGAAAAACACTTCCGTCAGGCTGATATCCTGAGCGATCAGAGTCATGGTCCAGCTGGTGACAGAACCATTTAACAGCGCCTTGATCGTTGTGGTTCCAGGCGTCAGTCCGCGGACGCTGACCGTGACTTCCTGCTGACCAGGGGCGAGGGTAGGCGTGGAGGTGACTTCGAGCATGCTGCTTTCGTATTCCAGCGCAACCGTTTCACCGGCGCGCAGAAATGAAGAAGGAAGATTGGTGCGCAGCTTGATGGTCGTCGTCGCGCCCACGCCGGCTCGCACGTTGGATTTTTCCACAGGCAAAAGCTGTGGTTTGGGATCGTTGAGTATGATGATGCGAGCGCTGACTTCCATATCGAGGAGGCGTGCGGTAAGGAGGACCGGCTCAGTACTGTTTTTTAGAGCTTTCAGCGATGGGACGGGAACGCTTGTTGCATCTTTGGGAAGAATCACCAACGCAGGTGCTTCCAGTGACGCTGGGTCCTGACTAGTAAGTGCGATTTCCAGATCGCCAGGTGCGGGTCTATCCAATGTTAAATTGAGCAGGGGGCTGACAGGTCCGTTATAACCAGCTTCACTGAAGGCTTCGGCTGCACTGAAACCGAGGAGAACAGGCTGGCCCTGATCTTTGACTTCGATGTCTTCAGCGCTACGCGGTTCCAAATGGAAGCGACCGGCGAACTTTCGCAGGATGCCGGTGACAAGAACTGTGGATCCGCGCAGAGGTTTGGAATATGTGGCCAGACCCTGTCCCACGCTGATCGCCTGATCCACATAAAAGGACGCCGTATCATCGCGTTCCGTAGGCCAGGACACAAGTCCGGATACTGCGGTGCGGACAAGAAGACCTTCGAGGCTTTCAAGAGTTGCCGCTTGCGACCAGTCGCTGACAGTCAGATTCCGAACCGGCAGATTTTGTTTTTCGGCCAGTAGTTCGAATGTTGCGAGATCCTGGAGCTGATACTGATCCTTATAGGAATCATAGGTCGCGGTGAGTTGAATTTTCTGTCCAACGGCCGGCTTTTGTCCTTTGGGTTGATAGACGAAGATACCTGTGGCCTTTCCTTCGCCAGCATCCTGCAGATAAAAACCTGTAGGGGCCAGAGCCGTAACCAGTCCTGTCAGGCGAACTTTGGCCTTGGTTTTGATGCCATTGAGATCGGCTGTTGGAAATTTCAGCTGGGAGATGGCCTCGACAGGACAGGCAGCAAGTTCGGCGTTCTTAAGGCTGGCGCAGGGATCGCAGAGATCGCCGCGGCCATCCTGATCGAAGTCAGCCTGATCCGCATTTTTTAAGAGTGGGCAGTTATCACGGTAATCAGGAATCAGATCGTGATCGCGATCTTCAGCGCGGGACTGGGCGCAAAGCTGATCGCCTTCTCCCGCAGGACACACGTCGCAGCTGTCACCGCGTCCGTCTTTATCGAAATCAGCCTGCAGTCCACGATCAACGGGACGGATGGGATTGAAGACACGCGGGCAGTTGTCCGCTTCATTCAAGGCGCCGTCGCCATCGAAGTCCTTTTCGCTGGGGCCGGTATACGAGCCTGGGCGAACGGGTTCGCAGCTCGGTTCATCGGCGGGTTTTTCGCAGAAGAAGAGGGGATAGGCATCTTTGATCGCGGTTTGAAAGGCTGCGAAGTCTGCAATTCCTGCGGCTTTCAGAGCAGCCGACTGGCTTTCATAGCAGAGTTTTTTCGGGGTCCCGCAGACGTCGATGGTTTCACACTGTTCCTGCATGCTGTCCAGAATCGAGGCGTCTCCATAAAGTACCTTGCCACCACGAATGACAAGCGCCGTTTCGCGAGCTTCCGCCTGAAACACAGCCTGATAAGGGTTCCGTGCACCACCCTTGCGATAGACTGCAATATCTGCGGTCAATCCTGGATCGAGGCGGCCGAGACGCTGTTCGACTTTCAGAGCTGACGCCGCTTGAGCAGTCACCATGAGCCAAAGATCGCGGTCCGAGAACGCGTGATCATAATATCGAGCGTTCAGCTGCGCAGCACACTGCAGCTCGCGGTTCAAATGCGCCGATCCCGAGGGCGTCCAGTCTGTGCCGAGGGCGATATTGATTCCGAGTTGGCGGTAAAGGGTCACAGGCGCGGTGTTACCATAAAGCGAAATATTGGAACGTGGCGACCAAACCACTGCTGTGCCCCGCGCGGCCAATTTCTGGGCATCGGGAGTCAAAAGGCCAATCGCATGAACGTAAGAGTTGTTCGTGCCGGTCACATCAAAACCACCCTGATCCGCACTGCTGAGGCAGAGGAATTCATTCCGTGCAGCATCATCAATGCCTTCGGCGACGTGCATCAGATTCAAGCCGTTGGCGAGGTCCGGGATATTTTTCTGCCTTGTGTAGGCGCAGTCACCGACACGAAAATCATAGTCGCTGCCGTTTTCCAGTGGGAACGTGCTATAGAACATGGGTTCTGCAATCAAGCCTTCCAGATAGCGATTATCATCGAGGTTGCGCATAAATCCAGCAACCGAAGACGAGCCCGCAATCGAAACAGTCCCTGTCATCAACTGCCTTATTTCACCAAGCGCATTGGCAACATCATCACCTGATTTCGGAACCGAAACCTTATCATGATCTCTTTTCCCGCCGCGCCAGTCGTTGCGATGTTCAAAGCGATTCATTCCCCAGTTCCCGGGTTTCGCCGCGGCCCAGCCCAGGTGATCGTGCGCGTTAATCAGCGCCGGTGAAATTACAGCATCGGGACATGAAAGTCGTCGGGCCTTCTTCGCCACGGCTTCCGCACGGCAATCGCAACCGCTACAGGTCAAAACACCTTGACCGTTATAAAGAACACCACCGCCGATCACAGGTTGATCGAAGGTTAGAACGGTGCCTTCCAAATAAGTCCAATCACTGCTGCCAGCTTCGGTTTGAACGCAGGTTTGTTCGGAACGGGTGACTTCAAGAGGCTGGGGGCATATGCGTGCATCGGGCAGTGGGGCAGGGTTGTCAGGAATTTCGGGGGAGGGACTTTCCGGGTTCGGATTCTGCGGCTGAACAGGTTGAACGGGCTGCTCTGGCCTCGGTGACGGCGCCGGGTCTCTCGAACCGGACTTTTTATGACAGGCCCCGCTGGTCATGAGTAGGACGAAAAAGACCAGCAAAAGTCGTGACTTCATGCTTCCTGGAATCGCCATGGTTTTTCCTCTGCCTTGGTGTTTAGCAGAAGTTGGTTAGCACAGAAAGGCTTGGTGGACAAGGGCTTTACGGAAGATTTATATGGCTTTGCGGTTCGGGGGGAGAACAAAGGGGGTGACTTTTTGGAGAGCGTGCCGATCTATTGTTATAATGCTGATAAGGCCTACCATTAAGGATCGTGGAATATGCGTTTTTATCTGTCGTCCTATCGACTTTGCAGTTCACCCTTAAAATTTACATCCATGTTTTCGAAACGCAAGAGAGTGGCCATCATAATGAATGCCCTTGATTTTAGCGATGACGCGGAATGGATTAAAGGGAGGCAACTGCGGGAGACAGAGGACTTAAGGGCCATTGGTTTGGAGAGCGAACTCCTGGACCTTCGGTCGTTTTTCGGGAAGACAGCAGAGTTGGAGCATGAATTATCTCGTTTTGATGGATTCTGGGTCGTCGGTGGAAATGCCTTTGTTCTGCGCAAAGCTATGGAGCATAGCGGATTTGATCGCCTCCTTCTTTCAAAATTAAATTCCAAATATTTGGTTTATGGGGGATACAGCGCAGGTGTTTGTGTTCTTTGTCCGACTCTGGATGGAATTCATCTCGTTGATCGGCCCGACGTTATTCCGTCCGGTTATCACGGCGAACCCATTTGGGAAGGCCTAGGTATTCTGAAGTACTGCGTAGCACCACACTATGCGAGCGAACATCATGAGTCGCATCTTATAGATGAGGCGATTCAGTATTTTATAGACAATAAAAGGCTCTTCATTGCATTGAAAGATGGCGAGTCCCTTTCATGCGAAATCTTGGCACTCTAACCACCGCAGCGCTGTGCTCGGATCCAATCGGGATGCTTGCAGAGCCGGCTGAACGGGTGTCCTTGGGTTGTGGATCAGGAAGGTAAACGAATACTAGGGTGCCTTGACGAGTCAGAGACTCATTAAAGGGCTAACATCTCTTGGACGTTCTTATTAAAGCTTGTCAAGAAGCTTAGTCAGTTGTTCGCGCATATCGGTTGCCAAGGCCTGGTTTTGGAGTATGTTTGCCAGTTCTTTGCGATCGACTTCCGTGCGACTATAGAGTGAGAACAGTTTCAAAATGGAAACCTTAACCTGATCGGAATCGGTCAGTTTGAATTCATCTCCCGCTTCGATCGTGCCTACTTTCAGTACACGAAAATAGACTCCTGGCCGACCTGATTCCATAAACGTTCTTACAACTGACTTATCATTGAACTTTATGCCCAGCTTATAGCAGGGCAGCCGTGGCTGGACCGCTTGCAGCACAGCGGTCCCAACTTCGAAGGTGTCGCCAACGAAAATCTGATCCTCGTGCAAACTGTCTATGGTTAAGTTCTCGCCAAAAGCCCCCGGTTGAAGTTCGTCTTGTGGCCTTTCCTGCTGCCACCAGCTATACGCATCCAAAGAATACCCATAAACAGCTTTGTCAATGCCACCATGAACAGTCAGGTCCGCTTGCTTATCACCTCGCAGGTTCGTCGCTTCGACAAGCACAGGACCATTCACCGGATTTTTGAAAATTCCTGTCGTGATAGTACGGCCGCGGAATTCTATGGCTTTGGGAAGCCCTACTTGGATGGAAACTATTTTCATATGTATCTCCGTTCGGACTCCTGAAAGGGGTAAGGGCAGCGGCCCCGGGATGCGGGGGACGCTGCAATCATAATTTTTAGATATCTACTGAAACAAGAGGAAAGTCGTTGTCTGTACCAGCTACTTCATTGATGTAATTCGTCCAGGTGTTGAGAGCTACGTGCAGAACGATCTCGATAATCTGAGCGTCGTCATACCCAGCTTCCCGAACGGCGCGCAGGGCATTTGAACCCACGTGACCGCGTTCAGTGGCCACTTGCTTGGCGAAGCGAACAGCTGCAGCTGCTTTCGGATCGTGAGAACCACCCTCACGGTTGGCCTTCATCTCAGCATCATCGAGCTTTGCCAGGTTTTTGCCCAAATAAGTATGAGCCGAGAGACAGTAACTGCAACGATTGACTTGAGCGACCGCCAAAGCAATGCGTTCGCGTGTGGCAGCCGGCAGAGTCCCCTTGCTTAAAGCACCCGAAAGGTTCAGATAGCCTTCCAGAGCGGCTGGACTGTTGCTAACGAGACGGAAAAGGTTGGGGACAGATCCGAGCTGTTTTTTGACAGCTTCGAGGAGCGCTTGTGATGCGTGAGGGGCGGCTTCGATGGAAGAAGGCGTAGCGATGAGCGACATAGGAAACTCCGGTTTATGTGCGAAGGCTTGAGCGCCTTCATAAATCCACTTTCGGCTATTCCAATTTGTTTCAGAATAGGCTATTTTCGCAATTCACCCTTCCATAAAATGGAATAATAGGATGGATCGCTTTGAATCTATGACTGTTTTTGTATCCGTGGTTGAAGCTGGCAGCCTCTCAGCCTCTTCGAGAAAATTAGGCGTGCCTTTGCCCACTGTAAGTCGCAAGATTTCAGAGTTGGAAGCGCACCTTGGTGTTCGTCTCTTGAATCGGTCAACACGGCGACTGGACCTGACGGATGCTGGCCTGGTTTACTTTTCAGCCAGCAAAAGGATACTCGAGGAATTGGGTGAAGCGGAGCGATTGGCAGCCGGCGAGTATACAACTCCGAAAGGCGACCTCGTGGTGACAGCTCCCATCGTCTTCGGGCGGCTTCACATGCTGCCGCTAGTTGCCGAGTTTTTGAAGGCCTATCCAGAGATCAATATTCAACTGGTTTTCACGGACAGAGTCGTGGACATGCTGGAAGATCATATCGATCTCGCTCTGCGCATCGGAGAGCTTC
>NZ_DASTAT010000025.1 GCF_035712445.1 Oligoflexus sp.
CCTTTGAATTCTTGAGAATTTTCAATGTTTGCCAGACTCTCGATAAAGTTCGCGTGAGCATCGTAGTAGGCGCGAAGGCCTTTTTCATTCAAGCCTGTGACCCAGTTCCTCATGTGAGTGCCAGGGCTGGCTGATGTCATCAAGTGAATATTATTCAAAGCAACCTTCTTCACCAGTTCGTCCGACCACCACTGGCGCCCTGCGATTAGATTTTCGATTGTTCCATTTTCCATTATGCGCAAGGCTTTTTTGGAAATCAATGCATCCAAAATTTCCCTGCCGAACTTGCCAAATTCTTCGATGACAAGGCTGCGGGTAGCCCCTACGGTTTCCGTGGCGAAGGCGAAAATGCGATAACGGTCGATATCCGTCAGAGCAAAGGCAATGATGTCAAGCAACTCATCGGTTTGTTGTTCCGTTAGTTTACTGTCTGCCATTTCCTGGACTTCAGCCGGATAGAATTCACCAAGGATCTCCAGGTATTTGTCCGGCTCGATCACCTTCAGGATGCGCTTGGCATCGAAGAACGACAGGCTTTTCTGTTCGCCCGCCTGAAGTCTGTAAACGATCGTATAATCAACGCCGACCTGCTTGGCCAACCATCTCACACTCTCATTTTTTTTGGCGACAAAGGCTTTGATTTTTTCCTGAAGGAAAAAACAAATCGGATGAGCCATAAATAGCTGCTCCCAGGTCGATGAGTTGTGATTGTCTTATTATGTAGTAATTCTATCGCAGCAAGAAGTCAAATTGTACGTGCATGATGGTGAATATTCGTTGTTCTTCGTGAATGTGAATAGTCAATCGTGCGTGGTTTGCGATTGCAAAAGCCGGCAAAAAATGCTGTCACTTCTTCCCGACAATTTTGCAAATGATAAATGACGCATCTTTGATTTCATTATTTAAAAAAGGCGGAGCCTATTTTTTAGGCTCGCGGATTTTGCAATGGCTGAAGAATGTACACGCGGAAAGGAAACAAAACTTGCCGCGGCCGTTTGCGGATTGATATTTACGACTTATCACTAAGGTTAGTTCCCTAATGCGCGTGTCAGTTTGAGGAGAGAAACCATGCTCAGGTTTATCGTTTTCAGTAGCATTGCTCCCCTTGGTTTATTCCTTCTGTCATCTGGCTATGGAATGAGCAGACCGTCCGTGCTCACGTATAAGGAATGCGGATTCGGAGGCAATGCGCCTTTCGAACAGTACCTGGTGAAAGCCGAAGAGTTTAAGAAAAAATATGGCGACAAAGCCAAGATCGAATGGATCACCGAAGATAATTGCCAGGGCGTGACACTTCACTATCACCCCTGATGCAAGGCTGAAGATACTTCCAAAGGCGAAAGCTACCGCTTTTCTCCCTTCCCAATATCCCCCTTTCCCGCTCTTTCCCGCGACCGGCGTGCTGGATCCATAGAGGATTCCGGCACCGGTACGGGCTCTTCTCATGCGTTGAGCTGAGATTTCGCTTTTTTGAAAAATGCGTAGCGGGACTTGCTGAACAAATCTTTCCAAGTGCTACATCTTTCGCTCTGACCCCACCACCTTATTTGCCTTCCTTTTTTGAGGCGATTCTGAGGCGATTAAAAAGACCATAAAAATCGCGTATATTCCCAATAATTTCCCTGGTTTTAATAGGTGTTGAAGCGACGGCTGAATCCTGCTAGACACCTTCTGTTGTTCCTATTTCCAATCGCGAGGTTTGCTGTGTCGCTCGCAGAATCAAGCCCTTATTTTTCCCAGATGGCCGGTGGTGATTACCTTCAAATCATTGCCCGTGCTGTGGATTCGCGTGATGCGAAGCTGAATCCTGAGGATATCCCTTGGGTCATCGGGGCTTTGACTTTGGTCGGACGCAACATGGAAGCGGATGGTATCCTGCAACGCTGGATGCCGCGCCTGTCAACGGCTCAGCTGATCATTGCGCGTTGTTTCCTGGGCTCCGCTTTTTGCCGTGAAGGTCGTCAGGATCTTTCACGCAAACTTTTCATCAGCAACCTTCGCGACGCCAAAGCCCTCGGCGACAGCCAATCGCTCTGCTTTGCCTATCAGGGTCTTGGATTTTACCGCTATCGTCAGGGCCGTTTGCATGCCACGCGGCTTTGGGCTCAGGCCGGAGCGAAAGAGGCGATTGCCGCCGACTTTGATTACGGTTATGTCCTCACCATGGAACTCCTGGGACATTCCCAATTGAATCTTGGTCAGATCCACAGCGGTTTCCGCACGCTGTCGATGGCTCGGCAGAAAGCCCAGGCTTTGGGTCGGGGCGCGCTGCTTCAGGCCATGGATCATACCATGGTCATGTACCGCTCGGCCTTCGGCCTCGGCAAGCACAGTGACGAAATCGTGACTGTCCTGCAGGAAACGATCACCCGCTCGTCCTATGAAGACAGCTATACCCAGGCGTCCCTCAATCTCGAGCTGTCCCGGGTTTTGCTCCTTCGCGGACAGCTGCGGCGATCAAAGGCTCTTTTGGAGCGAACGAGCGAACTCGTCTATCGCATCGATAATCCCAATCTGGAAATGAATCATAACCTTCTGCTGGCGCATATCCTCCGAAAGCAGGGTGAAACGCATCAGGCGCTTAGTCTGGTCCGTGCCGCACGGCATCGGGCCCAGTCCCGCTCCGATCTGAGGCAGCATATTCGCGCCCTTGGGTTCGAAGCGCAGCTGCTTGGTGAAATGGGCCGTGTCTTTGATCAGCAGGCCCTACTTCCCGATATTGAAGCTCTTACACGGCGCTGCGGTGGTTTGATCAGCTGGCGGATGCTGCAGCGCATGCGCGGAACTCCGGGCAATAACAGTCGGCCGGGTGATGATCCCCTGGGCGATCTTGTGGATCAGGTGAAATTTTATCCGGCTGCGGCAATGCAGGACGTGGTGCGCAGCGGCTGGCTCGGCTTCCTTCCGAATGTTTTGGGATTAAGGCCGCATGAATCGGCTTTGGTTTTTGATGTGGAGCCGGGCTCGGTCACGATCGTGGATCGTGGTGAGGTCGTTCATCATGTCGAGGGCTGCTCAGGCCTCATGCGCAAACTTATCAAGTGGCTGGCCAAAGGGGAAAGCGCCAAGGAACGCCTGACGTCTTCACTGTGGGGTCGTTCCTATGATCCAGCGCGTCATGACAAACAGATTTACGGATTGGTGGCCAAGACCCGACGTTTTCTGGGAGCCTATGGGGAGTGGATTGAAGCGAGTGAAAGTGGCTACCGTCTGCGTCCGCAGATCCGGGTTTTGACCCAGGACCTTCGCACGCCGCAGCCGATTTCTCTTTTGCAAAACGATGCCTCCGAGCAGGAAGCGCTGCCGGCATTGAATGTTCGTCAGGCCACAGTGCTGAGTTGGATGCGCGCCGGCGAGATCATCGAACCCAAAGCCATCTGCGATCGCCTCAAGGTTTCCGATGCCACGGCGAGTCGGGATTTAGCGAAACTATTGGAGCTGGGCCTTGCCTATCGCATGGGCAAAGGCCGCACCACACGATATGCCTACGGGCCTACGTAAACAGGACAGGAGTATGCAACATGGGTACACAAGTGGGAAACGCAACGCCGATTGACGACGTCGCAGCCGCTGCCTCGGATGCGAGGATTGAAGAGAACGCAAGCGAGGCCGCAGCCGTGGACGAAGCCAGCTGGACGGAAGCAGGTGGCAACGATTACTGAGGTCGATTTACGCCGCGCCCTTGAGAAGGCGGCGCAGAGTTAAACCATGCAGTGTGAGTGCCGTCATTACGTGGATTCCCGGCAGCCAGATGTAGGGAAAATAGGCGACAAAGGTATTGGCCGGTTCATTCAAAAATACACGGAAGGGGAGCGGTGCGGAGAGCACGGCGATGCTGACGATATTGATGAGGAGCACGAGGCCGAGGATGGACTGTGCCCACGCCCATCGTTTCACCTGCGGAACATGATTCCAAAATCCTGCCAGAAGTAGAGCGGTGATGGCGGAAAGCATATCCAGGTTGCGCCCATGCCAGGTCATTTGAATGGGCGCGAGTCCCTCACGCCAGGCAAGATCCAAAAGAATTTCAGGCAGTATGCGAAAACCCTGCAGTCCGATCAAAACGCGCAGGGGGACGTGTTGAACCACGCTTCCACCCCAGGGTGACAACGTTACCCCCAGGCTCGTGATCAAAAGAGCCGCGATGAAAAAGAAAAAACGCGGCGGCATGGAGTTGAAATCCGCAAGAACCCCGGATGCCCCGAGTATGCCGCTCAAAAGAAAAATCAAGGCATAGCCCCCGACTCCTGACCTCAGGTCCGCCGGGTCCGGGAGATATCGTTTCATGGTAAAAATCATGAGCGCAGCCGTCAGGAAAGCGGAGACGATCGAAAAGCCTGCTGTCATGTCATAAACCTCCTTAAGACCTTATCCGACTTTTTTATCCCCACCCGCAATATTTGCTTCGGCCGGGCGTCCTCGCGACAGCCGGAACCCTTTACCCGGCCTGGAATACACCTTAAAATTGAGACAAATCATGCGCCTGCCATGGATCATGGCCTTTCTGACTCTTGCAGTCGCCTGCGGACCGCAGCACGACGAATCCGTGAGTGAAACAAAATGGTTGACCGGAGCTGGACCCGCTCGCGGTCACGAGGATATTACGCGCTTGGCCGTAGACGAGGCGAATGATGCCCTGCAGGGGTTGATCGGCCAAAGGCCTTATCCGAAGATCGCCAAAGGCGTGGCCGGTGCGGATACCGGGAACATGATGGTGCTTGGCAATTATGAATCGGACTTTGATACGCCGAGGATGAGGGACTTTCATCAGGTCGGCAAAGTCGATTGGCATAATGAGGGGCGCATCCAGCATATTCACAGCTTGCGGGATTTCGTCGACCAGGTGCCTTTGGATCTGCGCCCATCCTGCGAAGCGATTCGGAGCAACATCATCCAGGCGGCTCGCCTTGGCATCGAGCGGTATCAAGCCGGTGATGTGGAAACAGGCCGCTACTGGCTTGGCCATGCGACTCATGTTATTCAGGACAGTTTTTCAGTAGCCCACGCGAAACGTGATAAGGCCGATCCTCGACATATTTTGGATATCTGCGTCTATGGATTCAAATATGGAAATGTCTGTGAGCATGCTTCCGTCGATCTTGATGATCGTGTCTGGCGCTCCACTTTTTCCTGTGAATGGAATCCGAACAAGCGTGATAAGGGCTGTCTGAAGGATGAAGCGCAGAATGCCGTGAACGCCACGGCGGCCTTTTTAGTCAACGCCGGTGAAGCTATTTTTGCTGGAAAACCTTTGGACGAAAGCTTGCAAGGCTATTTCGCCTGCGACACCGCCGGCCCGCGATAGGAGTTTGGATCATGAAATTACAATGGAAAATTTTGGGCGTCTCGGCCCTGCTGTGTACTTTAGGTTCCGCGTGCGGGGACATTGTCAAAACCCGCAACCCCATCAAAAAAGTCAACACACCGGAACCGGAGGAAAAAGAGTCGAGCCTTTATGGAGTCTGCACGAATTTCCAGGGCGCCTGGACAGTCCAGTGCCCCCAGCCCATCGAGGGTGTGCCAGCTTCCTTTCACATGCTTCAGTATTTCTGCGATCTCTTCATCGCTCATCCTCACGACCTTTCTTTTGAAGGCCAAGCCTTGAGCTGGTCGGATGCTCGCGACTCCATCACGCTGCGTTCGGAAAACGATACCCTTGTCCTTGAGAAAAAAGACGGTGTACGCCAGGGAACCTGGACCCGCGGCGGGCAAAGCTGCACGATGAGCTGGCGGCGTAAACCTTAAGTAATTCCGGATGCGTCTTCGCCTTTGTTCCCTTATTAATTCCGGATGCGTCTTCCTCCTTGTTCCCTTATCATGCGAAAAAATGCAAGGAGAGGGGACACTGTGGAAGCCTGGCAAACTCATGAGGTGACGAATCAGTCACCCGCGCTTTTGGACTACAATCTTTATCTTCAGGATCATGCTCTGCGCGAGGCCTTGCAGCGCGAAGGTGCGTCTTGGGCTGCTCCACAATTGGAGCAGTGGGGCGCTGAACTCGGTCGCGCTGAGGCCCATGACAACGGTCGCCTGGCCAACGAATATCCGCCCGTACTGAAAACTTTTGATGCCCGCGGTCATCGCGTGGACCAGGTGGAGTTTCATCCGGCCTGGCATCAGCTTTTGCATGATGTCGCCCGACGTGGTCTTCATACAGGCCCATGGTCCGAGACGCGACCTTCGGCCCATGTGGCCCGGGCTGCGGCCTATCTTCTGCAAACGCAGGTGGAAACGGGAACGCTTTGTCCCACGACCATGACCTATGGTGTGATCCCTGTGCTGCGCAAAGGTCCGACCTGGGTGCAGAGCTGGCTTTCGACTCTCTATTCCAAAGAACATGATCCCAGGGACCTGCCCTTTTCCATGAAAAAAGGCGGACTTCTGGGAATGGGCATGACCGAGAAACAGGGCGGCTCGGATGTCAGGAGCAATAGCACGGAAGCGCGGCGCTTGAACGGCGACGAATATCTTCTGCGCGGTCACAAATGGTTTTTCTCGGCTCCCATGTGCGATGCGCATCTGGTCCTGGCTCGCAGCTCATCCGGTTTATCCTGTTTCTTCGTTCCCCGCTGGCGACCGGATGGCAGTAAGAATGCGATTCACATTCAAAGACTGAAACATAAACTCGGCAATCGTTCGAACGCATCCAGCGAAGTGGAATTCCATGATGCATGGGCTATCCTTTTAGGTGAAGAGGGGCGGGGCGTTCCCACCATTATTGAAATGGGCACCTACACAAGGCTCGACTGCGCGATCGGAACAGCTGGACTGATGCGCCAGGGCTTAAGTCAGGCCTTGCATCATGCCAACCATAGACAGACCTTTGGCAAAAAGCTGTGTCACCACCCGCTCATGCAGAATGTCCTCGCTGATCTGGCTCTTGAATCCGAGGCTGCAACAGCGCTTGCCATGCGTCTTGCGCGCGCTTTCGATCAGCAGGAAGATGAAGCGGAAACGATAGTCCGTCGCCTTCTGACACCCGCGGCCAAATTCTGGGTGTGCAAGCGCGGCTGTGAATTCATGGAAGAGGCCATGGAGGTGCTCGGCGGCAATGGTTACTGCGAGGACTATAATCTGCCGCGCATGTATCGCGAGATGCCGGTGAATTCCATCTGGGAAGGTTCCGGCAATATCATGTGCCTGGATGTTCTGCGTGCTCTGCAGAAAAATCCGCGAGCCATGGATGTGCTCGCCCATGAAATGCAAGCAGGCGCCGCGCACCCGCTTTTGGATCGGCATCGCGATGGAATCATGCAGCGCCTGAAAACGGAAACGGCCCAGGAAGCCATGGCCCGTCGCCTGACCCAGGACCTTATCCTTGGCGTCCAGGCTGCACTCCTTCTACGCCATGCCCCGCCTTATGTTGCCGAGGCCTTCTGCCAGTCGCGTCTGGCTCATGACTGGGGTTATACTTACGGCAGTCTTGGTCCGACTGTTCATTTTTCTGCAATACTGGAAAGGGCCTGGCCCACGCGCGGGTAGCTTTTTGCAGGTTTTTATCAGCCAGTTTGTACCGAAGCGGGGATTGCCTACGAAACCGTCCCCAGCTTCTGAACTTTTCCATGCGTTTCCCCAGGCCTTTGGTTAAGCTGAGGCCGGAAACGTCCAGCCAAGAGTTGTGGTATGAGCAGCACGCTAAAGCTTCGTTCGGAATGGCCCGGCCAGTGTCAAAGACTGATTGTGAAGATTGGTTCGGCGGCGCTGGCGCATCCGGAAACGGGTGTCGATCAGAAAAAAATTGAGCAGATCGTCGCCGACTGCGCCCGGCTTTTGCAGCAGGGGATCGAAGTGATCGTCGTCAGCTCGGGCGCGATCTCCATCGGGCGTCGTCATATCCCGGCCGAGGCGGATGGCAGCATCGCCTATCTGCAGGCCTGCAGTGCCATCGGTCAGCCGCTCCTCATGCGCTGCTATACCCAGGCCTTTCATCACCATCAGAAGCAGTGCGCCCAGGTCCTGCTCACGCACGAGGATGTGCGCGATAGCAAAAGAAAATTGAACCTGAAAAACATGATGAACAAACTGCTTGAAGCCGGCATCACTCCGATTCTGAATGAGAATGATTCGGTGAGTTATGCCGAAATCACAGTCGGTGACAACGATCAGCTGGCGGCCATGACCAGTGAGATGATGGATGCCGATGGGCTGATCATACTCACCACGCCCGATGGTCTTTACGATCGTGATCCAGGTTTGGGTGACGCTCAGAATCTGCGGCTGGTGGCTTTTGATGAGCGATTTGAAAAGCTGAATCTGGCCGGAAAAACCAGCGTCGGACGCGGCGGTATGCTGACGAAGCTGGAAGCCGTGAGAAAGCTCACGCCCCTTGGTATTCCCGTGATCCTGGCCACCTTTAAAAAGGATCAGCCCGTGATCGCCGCGCTGGAAGGCGGCGGAACATTTTTTGAAGTCAGTCCGCAGGCCACACGCAAATCCAGGCACCGCTGGCTGACGGCAAGCGCAAGGCTCGGCGCCACGATTAAAATTGATCGCGGTGCCAGTGAAGCTGTCTTGAATAATCGTTCTCTTCTGCCTTCTGGTATCCATCGCGTCGAGGGTAGTTTCAAACGGGGTGATTGTGTCAAAATCCTTTGCGGCAATCGCATCGTGGCCCTGGGGCTGGTGGAATATTCAGCCAGTGAACTCCGGAAAATTCAGGGCCGTCAGAGCCAGGAGATTGCCACGATCCTGGGCCACTGCCCGTCGAAAGTTGCCGTTCATAAAGACAACCTCGTGATTCGGGAGGAAAACCATGAGTGACTTCACTCGGGATGATTTATTGGAAAAAGCCCGCGCTGCGCATGACAGTGCTGTCAGGTTGCGCCGCTATCAGGAAAAAGATCGGCGGAATGCGATCCTTGCCATTAAAGATGCCTTGATCGCTTCCCGCGCTGATATTTTAAAAGCCAACGAGAAGGATATTGTCGCCGCGCGTCGGCACGATCTGTCCGAGGCCATGATTGATCGACTCACCCTGACCGAAAGCCGGCTCAGATCATTGGCGGATGCCCTGCAAACCATAGCCGAAAGCCAGCCGGTCCTTGGGCGAATCGATGAGCAGCACACCCGCGCGGATGGACTTATCGTTCAGAAAAAGCGGATACCCTTGGGCGTGATCGGCGTTATTTTTGAAAGCCGGCCGAATGTTCTGATTGATTGCACTGCCCTGGCTATCAAATCAGGCAATGCCATTCTTTTAAAAGGCGGCAGCGACGCCGCGCATTCCAATGCTATCCTCGGGCAGCTGGTGCAGGGTGCGATGGCTCCCTTTATCCCCCGGGAATCGGTGCAGGTGATTCCGAGCGGGGATCGACAGCTCACCATGGAAATGGTGAAGCTGGTTGGACTGATCGATCTGATTATACCCCGCGGCGGCGAAGGATTGATTCGCATGATCCAGGAGCATGCAAGGATTCCTGTGATTGCTCATGCCAAGGGACTTTGTCATCTTTACATCCATGCTGATGCCCCCCTGGATAAGGCCCGCGCTATCGCGTTAAATGCCAAGGTGCAAAGGCCTTCCGTCTGCAATGCCATCGAAACGATGCTGGTTCATGAGCAGCATGCCGGCGCTTATCTGAGTGATCTTCTGCGCGCCCTGACCGAGGCCGGTGTGCGTCTGCGCGTCGATGAAAAAATCTGGCAGCTGGGTCCGGAGTCAGGCTGGGAAAAAGCCGTGGCCGAAGATTGGGACACGGAATATCTGGACAAGATCCTTTCGGTGCGTCTGGTCGCTTCCGAAGATGAGGCGATTGATCACATCCTTCAGCACGGCAGTCATCATACCGAGGCGATTGTCTGTCAGGATCAAGGGGTCATCCAAAAATTTGAAGATGCTCTGGACTCATCCTGCCTTGCCATCAATGCCAGCACCCGCTTCAATGATGGCGGCGAATTGGGACTGGGGGCGGAAATCGGCATCTCGACCACCAAGCTCCATGCTTACGGACCCATGGGCGCAAGGGAATTGACGACGACGCGCTTTGTGGTGCAAGGTACGGGTCACTGCCGCAGTTAAGTTGTGTACCGGTATTCAATAAAAAAAGCATATGCTTATAAGCAAATTGTGCTTGTGGAAATTCGAGCGCTCACCTACTTCTGAGCTACATTTCGCATGAGAAAGGGCCTGAAGTATGAAGCCAATCGCAATTTTCTACGAGCACCCCGACTGGTTTAAACCTCTTTTCGCCGAGTTGGATCGCCGCCAGCTGCCTTATGTGAAAATCCCTGCGGACCAGCATGGCTTTGCTTTGGCCTCTTCGGAAGCACCTTACTCCCTGGTGTTCAACCGGGCCAGCCCCTCCGCCTATCTGCGCGGACGCGGCAATATTACGTTCTACACTCAGGACTGGCTCGGCCAGCTCGAAAGCCAGGGTATACCTGTGGTCAACGGGACCAAGGTCTACGGCTATGAAATTTCGAAAATCCGTCAGCTGCAGCTTTTGGAGCAGCTGAAAATCCGATATCCGAAATCCTGGGCCATCAATCATCCAAGCGCAGCTTTGGAAGCGGCCAAGGACCTTCGTTTCCCCATCGTTGTGAAGGCCAATATCGGCGGCAGCGGCGCGGGTATCGTTCGCTATGATAGCTTCGCGGATTTGGAGTCAGCCGTGAACGAAGGTACGGTGCCGATGGGCATCGACGGTGCGGCCTTGGTGCAGGAATATGCGAAACCGGAAGGCGGACACATCGTTCGCATCGAAGTACTGAATGGCGAATATCTTTACGCCATCCGCGTCTATCCACCGCAAGGCACCTTCGATTTGTGCCCTGCTGATGCCTGCCAGACCTCGGACGGTCGGGAGCTGGTGCGTGCGGCCTGTGCGATCGATGCACCCAAACGCGGCTTGCGTGTGGAGCGTGCGGATCCTCCACGCGAGATGATTGATGCGGCCGTGAAGATTGCCCGTACGATTGATCTGGATGTCGGCGGTATCGAATACCTTGTCGATGAACGCGACGGCCAGGCTTATATTTACGATATCAACGCGCTGTCCAACTTCGTTGCGGATGCCGTGAATGTGATCGGCTTTGATCCCTTCGCCAAACTCGTGGATTATCTTGAATTCCGGGCCCGGAGGTCGGAATCATGAAATACGGGTTTTGGATGCCGGTCTTTGGCGGCTGGCTGCGCAACGTGGAAGACGAGGGCATGGAGGCGAGCTGGGATTACGTCAAGCGTCTGACCCAGGCCGCGGAAAAGCTCGGTTATGATTTGACTCTGATCGCCGAACTCATGCTGAACGACATCAAAGGCATTCAGGCTCCGTCCATGGATGCCTGGACTACGGCTGCGGCCTTGGCTGCCGTTACGGAAAAACTGGAACTTCTGGTGGCCGTGCGTCCGACCTATCATGCGCCGGGACCTTTTGCGAAACAGGTGGCGCAGATCGATCAGATTTCGCAGGGCCGGCTCTCGTTAAACGTGGTTTCCTCCTGGTGGAAGGACGAAGCCAAACGCTTTGGAATTCCTTTCGACGTGCATGACGATCGTTACGCGCGGACCACGGAATGGCTCCAGATTTTGGATGCTGCGTTTCATGAACCTGAAGTGTCCTTCCACGGCCGTTATTATGATATCGAAGGTTTGATCGTGGAACCCAAGCCGGTACGCAAACCCCGGCCTTTGATCTATGCCGGCGGAGAATCGGAAGCGGCCAAGAATATGATCGCCCGCATGGCCGATGTTTACGTGATGCACGGTGATCCCCCCGAGCGCCTTCAGCCCAAAATTGCGGATATGAAGCGCCGCCGTGAATCCTTTGGTTTGCCGCCGATGCAATTCGGTGTAGCCGCGTATTCCATCATCCGCAGCACGAAGGCGGAAGTGGACAAGGAAATCGCCCGCATCACGGACGTCTCGCCGGGATCGAGCGGCTATGCGAACTATCAGGATTTTATCCAGAATTCGCAGCTGGATCAGGTGCTCAACCTCGAAGATTACTCCGTATCGAATCGCGGATTGAAATCTGGACTGATGGGAACGCCTCAGCAGGTGATTGACCGCATCGGATCCTTTGCGGATGTGGGTGTGGACCTTTTCCTTCTGCAGTGCAGCCCTCAGTTGGAAGAGATGCAGCGCTTCTCGGAAGATATTATTCAAAAACTTTGAAGCCATGATTATAAAAAGCCCTGGCGGACGATGTCAGGGCTTTCTTGCGTCTCCCGCAACAGGGCCAGGACGAATGAACTGAAATTGCCCCGACTCCGGCAGCCCGTGATCTTGAGCACGCTTTGTTTCTGAAAAAAACAGACAAAAGTGACTTAGTGCTTGTGAAAATAGCTCCCAGTGCTAAATAGAGGCTGCACGCACAATGGGAGACCGCTCACATGAAACGCACACAACTCGCTTGTCTTTTGTCCCTGCTCATCAGCACCTCGTCGCTGGTCGCCGCACCGTTTCCCTTCTTTGAAGGCAAGGTTCAGGTGCCCTTCAGCAATCATGGTTCGCTCAGCGTTGAAGTCCTGGATCAACGCTTTTTGAAAACCACCGACAACGGCAACCCCCACAGTGAAGAAATCGTTCTTGATTTGCAGACCGGTCGCATTGAAACGACCACGGTTGACTACACTCCGAATGAAACCAAAGTAACCACAAGCTATGAACCCGCTGATCAAGGCGGAGCTTATCTGCCCTATCGTCGGCAGCTGACCGCGTTGATCGGTGATGTGGCTGGGGTTCAGCAAAGGCTTGGTTATTTGGGTAAAGAGGTTAAGCAGGCACGGAATCCTGAGATGATCGCTGTCCAGCAGTATCTCGAGGATATTCGCAAAGCATCCGATGATAGCGCCCCTGATTCTGTGGCCCTGACCTGGATTCCCCGCGATCTTCGTCGCGATGTGACCTATTCCATCACAGTGGAATATCTGGCTCGCGAGAATCGCCAGCTTCTCGCGGAAGCTTTCGGAGGTCAGCCGTCCTGGAATAAATCGACGAGCGTTCCCGTTTCGAAAGGCTATCAGACCAAGGATATAATCATCAAGATTCCTGCGGATGCACCTCTTGACATTGCTGGTTCCATCGGTGCGGCCCTTGTTCCTGCTGGCGCCAAGGCTTCGGATGATAAGTTGGCTGAAAGTTATCTGCCGGCCAGCTTTAAAAAGACACTCATGATCGTCAGCACGAGCGCCTCGTTTCTTCCGTTCAACAGTCCGCGTTTGGCTGTCTATACCAACTTCTTCTGTCCGAAAGACTGCGAAGTTCGCGTGGACATTTTCAATTCCGCCGGACAGTGGATCACCAGCGCTAGCACACCGGCCGAGACCTCTTCCAATCCCTTTGTTGAGCAGTTCAAACAGGTTAACATTCCTGCCTCGATGCTTCCCGTCGGTCAGGACTTTACCTACTTTGTGAAGATCCTGCCACTCGGTGGAAGCTGGGATCAGTACTACGACCAGATGCGCGGCAGCTTTAAAATCGGCAACTAAATGGTCAGGGTGAATGGGGTCTCTCGTTCACCCTTTTGATTCCCCTTGCGCCCGCACTGGGAATAATATGTAGTAAACTTACACAATCCCCGCCAGAAAATCTGGACAAGTAGCCAAATAAGCGTAATTTTAGCTGTTTTGGCTGCATAGTCAGTGGTTTTATGTTGCTTTCCAACGACCAATTGCTAGATTGCGCCTCGCAATGACTAGCTTGGTCATAAAGACTCAACCCTACTTGGAAAGCACACACACTATGAAGCACGGTATGCCTGCCCTCGCCGCCCTCATCTTTTTGAATGGCTGTGGTCAACCGAATCACACCAGCACAACTCAGGAAGCCTGGAATCGCCGCAATGATCCGACCATCATGGGACTCGATGTGCTGACACGCAAATATCAGTACGAGACCAAATTCGATCAACTGGCGTTGAGCGCTGCTCTTCCGAAAACTCCCTGGAGCGATTATTACTGGCCGACGTATAAAGGTGGCCTCACCTATCGTTGGGCCCAGAACAGTGATGATCAGGCTCGCTATGCGTATGCGACCAAAGCATTTTCTGAACTGACAGCAGCCGAGATCGCCGTGCTTTCTCCTGCAGAAAAATATGACCTCTATATGGGCTTTGATGACTATCGCACAACACGCGCCGAGCGCGAGCGCACCGGAGCCCTGAAGCGCATTCCAGGACAGGAAGGTTACGATCCCGAACTGAGCCCGATTCCAGGCTGGGAAGGCCTTTGCCATGCCTGGGCGCCGGCGACTCTGGCCTTTGATGAACCTCGCGCTGTGACCTTGAAAAATAGAGCCGGCGTGGACATTCCTTTCGCCTCCTCCGACATCAACGGTCTTCTCACCATGTTCCTTCATCACGCACCTTCACCTCGCGTCAGCTTTTTGGGTGGACGCTGTGAAGAGGATCTCAGCTCCATTCAGGACCAGATTGATGAGATCCAGTATGCTTATGAAGGCAGCCCTTACGCCAGCTGGACTGAAGAACAGAAGACAGCGGAAATCAAAAAACTGCAGGACGAGCTGACCGCCAAGGGTGAGCAGATCGAATGCCGGGATACCAATGCCGGCGCGTTCCACCTTGTGATCACCAACCAGATCGCAAAACTGAAAGAAGGCTTCGTTGCGGACGTCACGCGTGATGATGAAGTCTGGAATCAGGCGGTCTATGGTTACGAAGTGAAGGTTGAAGAAGAAAAAAATGGCCGCTCACCCGACGCCGCACCGCGGACCGTCAAGGAAGTGACTGTGACCACCACCATGAAATACATCGTGGAAGTCGGTTATCATCAGGAACGCGGCGGCTATGATCACGAATCTTCGGAAGCCCTTGTCGATTATCGTTATCGCCTGGAACTCGACCGCGCCGGCAACATCATCGGCGGGAAATGGTTGAGCTATGAACGTCCTGACTTCCTTTGGAAGCAGGAAACACCCAAGTTCGAAGGCGAATTCACAGGCGTTGAAGAAATCTATAACGCGGCTCGCGCACTTTAATACTTATGCTCCGCGCTCCCTGGATACGTCCAGGGAGTTTTTTTGCCTTCATCATTGACCATACAGCCAACAAATAATTCAAAGTCTTTTGCAAGAGCCTGACTGGAGTGATTTTGCCGTCTCGCAGCGGATTTTTCTGTTGCTAGACTAAGAGCGCAGTCATAAAGAGGTGGGGTTCATGCGCAGGCTTCGTTGTCTTCCGTTTTTTATTCTGATCATAAGCTGCGGTTTTGATCAAAGGACGAGCCGGCTCGCAGCAGGTCGTGAAGCCAGGTATCTTCTTGCGACCCCTGAAAATCTTTCCGATGGGTTTTGGAACGCCATCAAAAATCCTGCACTCCCGCAGGACTTTCTTCTGCAAAGGCAGGCAGGCTGGGACTTCTGGGCAGAAATGCTCCGCCCCTTGCATGCGGCATCCCACCCTAATTTTTTGGTCTGGCAGAGCTGGTATGGACGCGAGGACCTGCAGCGCATCTTTCGGCATCTTTACGAAAATCTTGGACCCGCCGGCCGCCGTGAACGTCGCGAACTATCCCCGACTGTCATTCAGGACGGCATCCGCTGGAACGATGAGCTGCAGTTTCATGATGCGGGTTGGGATGCAAGGCGCTTTGAAGAATGGTTCGCGCGTTATGATACGGACGAAAAGAAGCGCTCCATCCCTGGCATGCAGAAGATCCTTTTCAACCAGACCGCCCTCACTTTTCTTTTGCAGAATTATGAGCGTCTTGAAATTTGTCAAAAAGAACGGCAAAGGCAAGGAACCTGCGAAGACCTTCACTGGCCGGAGCGGGCGGTCTTTTTGAAGACGGCCTGGCGGCGGAGCGAGCAGGGCTTTCTGGTCGAGCGATTTCCCACCGCTGTGGATGATCTGCGGCAGCAGTGGCAGGAGCCCCAGTGGACAGCCGGTGAACGGTACGAGCCCGCAGCGGACGAATCGTTCGCAGTGCGTCTGCCGTCCGGGCAAAAATTTCATCTTACGGGTTTACACGCGTCCTTGCGTCTTGAGGCGAATTGGTATTGGACTTCCCTTTGGCTTGGCCCGAAGGGCGCGGACGATTTCGCCAGCGATCAGGGTGATCGTTTGAATGCTTCATGGAAGCCGTATCGACTCTGCAGCGTGTACGGCTGGTCAGAGCCTTTGCGTGAGCAGACGATGGATGATCACTGGCCGCAGCCCCTTGCCAAGGTCGCCCAGCTGATGGTGGATCAAAAATTATTCAATTGGTGCAGCAATCCCTATCTGGAGCCTGGACCTAACAATCACAAGACGAACTGCATCGGCTGCCATCAGTATGCCGGCCTGAATTGGACCCAGCAGGATTTTCGGCAGCGCCTGACCGATGACTTCACGAGCCTGGTTCAACGCAATTCTGTTCATGGTCCCGCGGATTTTGTCTGGTCGCTTTACGCCGGCCCGGAGCCCCTGATTCAGCCCCTGATGGACGATATCGAATTTTTCGATGTTTACGATCCTTATCAATAACAGGAGTCTTGTCATGAAAATGGTCTCTCTCGCTTTTGGGGTGCTTGGCACCTTCCTGCTTTCGGCCGGACCGCTTCAGGCTCAGGATGGATTTGAACGCGCGCAGAAGGTGGCGGGCATACTCGGCATCGGCCGTGATGGTGCCTGCAGCTCATGCCACGCGATGAATTCCGAGCAGACCATGCGGCGCTGGGCGCGCAGTTACTATCGGGTGGAGCAGCTCTGTCTCGATGATCAGGCTCTGACGCCGAAGGAAAGACTCTACTGCCTTGCGGATCAGCCCGTGGATCAGGAGCTGAATATCAAAGCCTCCAAACTGGGTTTCTGGAGCGCGGGCCTGCATCTGGGCACCATGAACACGATCATGCACGATGCGCTGGGTTCCGAAGGCGCCCAGGCGCTGCAGGATAAATTGCGTCAGAGCACTATGATGCCGCTGCGCGCCCCCACACTCCTGACCGAAGCCGACTTCGGACTGGTGCAGGAATGGGTGTCGCAGGGCATGCCTTACCTGAATGAACTGCTGTCGCCTTACCAGGGTCCAACCCAATGTGAATCCATGCTGGCTCCTGGAATGAAGGATCATTTGATTCAGATGAAGAACTGGGGCTGGAAGAAGCGCAACGAAGATCGCGGAATGCTGATGTTTGCCTGCTGCAGCGATCAGAGATCCTGCTTCCGTCAGCAGCGCAATGGCCAGGACATATTCCCCGATGTGGGTGCCATCCCGGAATTTGCAGCCTGGAAAGCGGATTCCAGCGCTGAATTCCGCCTACTGACGGAAGTGGGTCAGGATACGGATTACTGGATTCGTTCATCCGCTGATGGCCGTTTCATTGCCTATGGTGGTTCACCGAGCGGCGTGGTTGATCTGCAAAGTCTTCTGACCCAGGGCGATCTTCGCCGAATTTCCGTGGACGCCTTTTATGATCCGGCTTTTTTTCCTGATGATTCCGCGTTTGTGTTTCAAGGCTATGGCACAGGCATCTGTTCAACCAGTCTTTTGAAAAATCCTTTGACCACGTCGATCGACTTTTCGGAAGATGCGTGCACTGCGGGTGATGATGTCAGGATTCCTTTGTACCAGGCCGTAGGCGCAAGTCTGGATGGGGCCGACTACCTGGCGGCGACTGGTGATTTCCGCAGTGATGATGGCAGCGGTGGGGTTCCGTATCGGGTTGCAGATGGGCGTTCCAAATTGCTGCTGCAGCCTTTGGAATTCGATGGCTCCCGCTGGAGCCGCGGCGAAGCCCAGAGTTTTGATACGCCCTGGGAAAAGGATTGGGGCCTTGCACCTTCGAATCAGCTTCTTTTGAGTCGCCTGGAAGGGCGCGTGGATAATGAGCTGAGGCATATCGGTTATCAGCTTTATCAGCTGCGGAAGGATGTGAGCAATCCCGAAGCTCCCAGCTATGGCAAGGACCTTGTCGGTCGCCTCTGTTTCGATGGTTTGAAAGTCGGCTTCTCGTTCGATGATCGCTTCATTGCGAGCTATGGCTATATCAAGCCCGATCAGTATGCGCTGCTCGGTTATGCAAGCGCCGATGATCCTGAATTTCAATCCCGTTTGAATGCAGGCACGGCCAATGTTTTCCTGTTTGATCTGTGGACGCAGAAGCTGCATGTCGTCACGCACATGGGCCCAGGACAGTACGCGCTCTTCCCTCACTTCCGTTCAGACGGTTGGATGTATTTCATGGTTTATGATCAAAATAGTGGCAAACGCCGCTTTGTGACTGTGAACAATGCCATTCTCCTTCAGGAACAAGCACCTCTGCCTTGAACACAGGCATTCCAGGTCCGATCCCGGACCTGGGCATTTTCATCCCGTTGATAAGCATGAATCGTAGCCGATGGGGGAGACCTTGATGAACTCTTGTCACTTATGAGAGCGAGGTCTTAATGAAACATTTACAAAGGCTTTGGGCGTTTGCTTCGATCCTTGCGCTGCCTTATGCCCCCAGCTTCGCGGCGACTCTGGACTGTCTCACGGGAGAGCCAACAGCCGAAGAGATTCAAAGCTGGCGTCAGGATGCAGCGCTGCAGCTGGAGCAGGGATTGATCACCGAGCGTGGTCTTGCGACGCAGATTCGAACCTGCTTTGGCGCGCAGGTCCCGGTCTGCCTGCAGAAGATGAATGACTATGTGACTCGTAATGATACGGCGCCTGCATCCATGGATAGCCCTGTCCGTTCCTCGGCCGCGAAACAGCCTCCCTCGGAACTTTTTCTGAATGGTACGGCCAATTTCGAATACAAAATTCCCGAGGACATCGAGGAACGCGCGGCCACACTCGGCTGGCCCGCTGTTCGTTATAAAAGTCGGCATTCTGGAGGATTTGATCGTGATACCTCGTCCCTGCTCATGATCCATGTGCCGGGTGATCGCGTGAATCCGCCGGTGAATTATGATCGCTGGCTTAACTTTGCGCTTCCCGAAGATCCTGAAGACCAGGCCATGAATCCGACTCCGGCTTCGCCTCTACCGTCTGCGGCGGACTATGCTGCCGAAGGTCGCGGTGAAGTCTCTCTTCCCAAAGTTTTCACCATGGTGTCCCTGGATCGGCGTCTGGATAATAAGCCGGCTCAGGTTTATTTCCAGCGCTTTCTGCGCAACGGGCGCGGCAGCATAGCGTTTAAACCCGAAGGCAATTCCGATCCGAAACGCTGCATCAGCTGTCATCCCAATGGTCTGAGGGCCATCAGTCCGCTTGGATATCATGTGCGAAAGGATGAAAATATGATGAACGAGGAAGCCTGGAAAACCGTGCAGGTGATCAATGAAGCCATGGTGAAGGCGGCAGGGCAGAAAACGGTGAGCTGGCGTGATGCTCCTGTGAGTGCCTCGTCCACACAGCGCAAAAATCTTTTGAATCCCTCTGCCCATGGCCCAGGCGTTGGACCTTTGGCTCCTTTGAACGGTCGCAGCCGCACTGTGGAATTTATCAATCAGTGTGCGCAGCGCCGCCGCTCGATTGACCTGCGTGATATCTTTGGACGTGCACCCGGCCGCGGCAATGTCTATCGCCTTTCGAGCCGTCCCCAGATTGATGCTGCCAAGGTTTTGCGCTTTATGAGCTGCGGCGGCTGTCATGGCAATGCCTCCCGCGCACCCCTGAACACCCTGACGGATTGGGCTCAGATCGACTTTAAAATTCTGGTCGATCAGTCGATGCCGCTCGGTGCCCATAGAAATCCCCTGGAGTCGAACACAGGGAATGTTCAGGATGCTCTGAACGCGGACGAGCGTATCGCCCTGGCCAACTGTCTGCAGGCGGAATTCGAGCTGGAAGTGCAGGAAAAAACCGCCTGGCTGACGCAAGGGACGTGTCAGTGAGTTTGGGAATGGGATAAGATAAGGCTTTATCCCAGAGAGGACGATGATGGAGAATATTTTTCATCCGTTGATAAATCTTTCGTCTCCGTTTTGTCCTCTTTATCTTCTGCCTACGGTCGGGTTCGCTGTTCTCTGGCTTCGCCATTCTCAAAGCTGGACGTTTCAAGAGGCGGTCGATTACCTTTGGCAACAAGGTCGCGAGAACAGGCGCTTCATCGGCAGGGATGGACTGTGGGCTCTCTTTCAGATGCTTTGCCTCAGAGTGCCTTTGGCCGCCTGGCATTTGGCACTCTTTCAATGGGCTTATGAAGCGACCTTGGGGCTTTCTCCAGGCGCCGGCTGGGGTTTTGCCTTGGATCACGTGTGGGAAGCTTTGCTGGGAACCGTCCTGACCATGCTGGCCATTGATTTCGCCGCCTATGCCATGCATCGTGCTCTGCATGATCTGCCCGGACTCTGGTGGATTCATAGGCTCCATCACGCCACCGAGTTTCTGACTCCTTTTTCCACTCTGCGGCAGAACCCGCTGGAGCCTCTTCTTTTGAGTGGTGCGCGGGGTTTGGCCGCAGGCGTGATGTTGGGCGTTTTGCACCTTCTTCTGCCGAATGAAACACCGATCTGGACTATTGCTGGAATGGGGCCGGGATTTTTTCTTTATATGTTTACCGTCAATCTTCATCACGCACCGCTGCCGATTCGCTATCCCAAGGCCCTGCGCATGATTTTGATCAGCCCTCATATCCACCACATCCATCACAGCAAGGCACCGGAGCATCACGGGAAAAATTTTGGAGTGATTTTTTCGTTCTGGGATCGGTGGCTGGGAACCTATTGGGATCAGGAGGTGGGCCTTGGAGAATTGCAGTTCGGAATCGAGGCGTGATGCCGAACCCGAAAGTTCGGCTTTGCATCATTACCAGGCGCCGCCCATGCCGGATTCCTGCTTTTCCTCGTGAGCTGCTTTTGCTTTCTCCCACACGCCGCCCTGGGCCGTGCAGTCCTTTTCCTTTTCCTTCGGTTTCTTGCCTTTGACTTTGACTTCGGCGCCATCTTTCATGCAGACCCGCTTGGCTTTTGCAGCGGCGGGATTGGCAACGGAAAGACCTGCAATGCAAACGAACAGAGCAGCGACATAGGACGCGATTCTCATAGAGACCCTCTTAGGGTTGGATGATTGGGGACGTAGGAAAATGCTAGCAAATGACGGGACGAGGGACCACAGTTTCTTAAAAAATCCAGGGCAGGTGGCCGTCGTCGGGGACGGTGGAATCGTCGGTGTGCATCGTCGTTGTGCGGCAGGTCTCCTGCGGCGGACCATGAACACGGCCGCAGGTCTTGCAGGGTTTACGCCGCCGGAGCAGAAGCAGCCGGCCGGCCGAAGCCTGAGTGATCCTGGGCTTTTTTGCTGACTCGGGCGCCGGCTGCGAGGATTCTGATGTGTGTCTATTGGACATGCAAACCCCAAAGGAGATCGTTCGACACGAACAGAACGCGGCTCATGGAATTTTGCTGCATCGTCCTTGGGGTGCTGTCCTCGTCCCTTAGCGTCGGCTCCGAGCCTGGCAGGATGCGGCGTCGGTCCGGTCGTATTGATTCCAGCCCAGTTCCACAGCGAAGAGCGATCCATCTGCCATGCGCTTGTCATTCTTCTGCATGTGAATCCAACGCTTGGGATTGAACTTCAGTGTGTTCTCGCGATCGAGCGTCTCATAGGGTTGATTCTGATCGCGGCGCGGCTTCGGAGCCTTGGGAGCCTCGCAGCGCCAGCTGTTGTCCACGAGCATGCCGCTGCACTGGTAACGGAAATCTTCGAAGGGGCCGTAAACGGTTTGTTCCCAAACTTCATTGGCCGCATCTTTCAAACGCCATTCTTCCCGCCAGTGAATTTGCTCGCTGCCTTCGATGACGAGATAGCGTCGCAGATGCCAGACAGCATCGGCCTGACTTAAATCCGCGCGTTCCAGGACGGGTTGATAGAAGGCATCATGATCACCGTTCTCCACGAAGTTAAAGCGAACCGAAAAACAGCCCGCCATATTCTGGATGAAGGATGGAGCCGTGTCGGCAGCGGCCCAGGTGCTCATTCCCAAAAGATAGCCAAGCAGTCCCAACTTGATAAGGCGCATTTTTTCATCACTCCTGCTGAACATGTGGAGACTCATCATAGCAGAATGCAAAATAAAGAAACGAAGGAAAATTACCTGGCCCACTCTGCGGATTATCGCGGGAATGAAGAAAGCGGAAGGTGGATTCACGCAAGGCGTATCCGATGATGAGACGAACAGGCAGCGTCTGCTGGTTTTGTCATCAGAGGCTTCACGGACGGTGAGTCGTTCACAGATTCGCCTGAACCTGATGGCCTCTTCGCGGACGTGAAACCTGGGATCGAACCCTGGAGCCAGGGTCGATCGCGATCGAGGATAGAGCGGGCCCTCAGTGACGTCTATTCACTGGGTGTCGTGGCGCTGGGATCGAAGGGGTCGATAGTATCGGTAGGATCGATGCCGGTAATTTCCGCGATGCACGAGACAGCGCCTGTCATGATCACCTGCGTGTCTCCGCTTTGCGCGGCCTGTTTGAAGATGGCCTCATTCTGCACGGCATAGTCGGCAATGCAGGCCATCAGATCATAAAAAAGACAAACGCTTTGATTCAGAATGCCGGTTTCGCCGTCCATAAAAGAACCTTGGAAGGCTTCCTTGATGTCATCCTTTTGCGCCTGGCTCAAAGGCGTGCCGCTCAGCTGCTCCCATGCTGCGAAGTATCGGGCGAAGGCATTGCTCGCGCTGCAGGATGTGGAGGTGAATTCAAAGCTTTGATAGGTGAATCCACCCGTGGCGCCATAGGTCTCATTGATGAATGCAGCTGCGCGCGCGGGCACGGCCAAGGGAACCGCAGGCCAAAAGCCAGCGGAAGGAAAGGTGCCGGCGCTGAACCCTCCACCACCGGATGAGCCGCCACTGGCACCGACGAGCTGAGTCTTCTGAGCAAAACGCAGGGAACTCATGCGCAAGGCTTCCTGGGAAACCTGAAGGTCCTTGCCATGGGATCCGCGGCAGCTCATTGTATTCAAGCCTGCGACAGCCAGAAGGCCGAGCAGGCACGAGTATTTCCGCATGCGTGGGACCTCAGTAATAGAAATTGACGGCTAATTTCCCGGTTCCGGTTGCATAGGCGCTCTTGCCATCGGGAAGGGTATTGAAGCCAAAGCCGCCTTCACCGGATACCGAAAAATCCTTCAGCAGAACAAACTCAAGGCCAAGTCCACCGGCAAGACCAAAAAGAGTATCGTCCTTACCTTTATTCGCGGCGCCTCCGTTCTTGCCAAGGCTCAGCTGACCAAAACCATAAAGATGGAGACGATCCTTCTGCGCGAAGTAGCTCATGTATTTGCCGGCCAGGCCAAACGATGAGGTCTCTGCAGCCGAGTCACCGCCCAACAGCAGATAAGCGCCGACAGCGGTATTGGGAGCGGTAAAATACTTGGCTCCGACATAGCCTGCGCCCATGGGGCTATTGCCATCGGGAAAACCAAAGCTGAAGCCATAGCGGCCTTCGGACAGATCAAGGCCGTCACCACTCATATGCGTCGAAGGCGGATTATGATGCATCATGGGTGCTGGTTCAACAGGAGCAGGAGGCGGAGGTGGCGGTGCAGGAATTTTAGGCTTTTTTGCGCCTGTCGGGGTCTGAGCTGCTGCCAGGGATGCACTCAACACGAGGGTTGAAATCGAAGCCGAAAAAGTCCAACGCAAGGGATGCCTCCTTCAGGTATACCATTTTTTGTTCGATCATGTGCTGGTCATGGTACCTTTGATTGCTTGCGCGGATCAAGCGGGATTGCATCATAATGAAGGGGAGACGAAGGCCGCGTGAACGTCATGTATCCACGCGGCGCTTTCCAGGAAGTTTAAAACTGAGGATGGGCATCAGCGCAGGGATGCGCAGGATGGCTTCTGTCTCTATCCGCGTTCACGCCGCGGTAATAATCGGAAAGTTGGATCTGGTATTTCTCGTCGACAGCATGATGCTTGTCATATGCGGGTGAGTTTTTCACCTGATCACGGGTCATGCCGACCACGATTTGCCGTTCAGGCCAATCGACTTTTTGAATCAACGCGCGATCGATGACGACAAGGCCGCCTGGCCACCAAAGGCGGGTATCAGCGATCAGATGCGTGATGCGCCAGGATTCAGGTTCCAGCAAAAGATCCTCGACCTGGCCGATATCGCCATCGCTCGCATGAAGTCCATAATTCTTCAAATCCACGAAACTGCGAAGATTCGGTTCGCCGTGACTCTGCTCTTCAAATTCCTTCTCGAACTGCGATGAAGCGGGACCACCATTGGGAGCCGAGGCATCACGCGGGAAACTGTAGGTCTTCGACCAGGGAAAAAGTCCCGTGGGCGCCATCCAGTAGGGTGACCAACCATAGTACTGGCTCAACTGGATTTCGCTCATGCGGGACAGAGGCTGGCCCTGCTCCGCCGCGGGGCTGTTTTCAATCTGCATTTGCGAAAGTCGAGTGACCATGGCGCCGCGCGCCTCATCAAACGCGACCAGCGATTCGGAGCCGATCAGAACATCGCGGCCTGTCAGCCAACCCCCGGTATCCACCACGAGGTACCGCAAGGTCCAGCTGGAATCATCAAAGTAAAGATCCTTGATGCGACCAACCACTCCATCCGTCGCTTCCACTTTTTGATTCAGTATCGAATCCGCCCGGTAAAGCATGAGTTACCCTTTCTTTCTTATTTTTGCGGCTGTTTTTTGGCGTCAGTTTGCGATGGGCCCTGAGCTGTGACCCCTTGAATGACTCCGCAGGCGATACGATCACCGGCTGCTCCGGCTGGCTGCGATTTTTCATCATCAACTTTCGCATGGACCACCACAGCCTTGCCGATGATGCTGTTCCAATCGGTAAAGCCATTGACATTGGGAACATCCAAAGTGAGATAGCCGACGCCATCTCCTTTCACTGTGATATTGCCCAAATCGCCCACGTGGCGAGCTTGAGCCGTGGGGCCCGCGTGAGGCGCGCCCGTGGGATTGAAGTGCCCACCTGCGGAGGAAGCATCGGCAGCGCTGCAATCGCCTTTCTCATGAATATGAATGCCGTGCTTGCCAGGTGTGCCACCTGTGATGGAGGCAATCACCTGCACAGCATTTTGCACGCGGCTAAAAATCACGGTTCCCGATAGTTTTGATCCGCTTTTCGGAGCCAATGTGGCTTCAGCAAAAGTGACTCCTTGCTTCAGGTCCGAGGCCATTTTTGCTTCGGTCCTTTGCTCGGCGTTCTGTTTGAGATCGCGGGTATTTTGGGTCTGAGCCCAGGCTGGGGCAGTGACGAGGGTCAGGGCAAGTACGCAGAATTCTTTCTTCATGATTCCGTCTCCTGAAAAGAAAAAGGCCAGATAAGTGGGACCGGATGGGTCCTATCTTTATATAGCCGAGTCTTTTTGCAGAAAACAGTGTTGCAAATATGTGATGAGGATGCGGGATATTTCCTGCAGGTCAGGCGGGCGTTGCTCCGAGCGATTGACGCAAAGCCTCATGATTCTGGGCGACCGAGGCCAGGGTCACGCTATCAAGCGTTTGCAGAAAAGCATCGCGGGCTTTGAAGAGCGCCGGCTGAAGGCCACAGATTCCGGTGATCGGACAGGTGTTCGATGTGCTGCTGAAGCATTCGACAACTTCGAAGTGAGGCTCCATGCGGCGGATGACTTCACCCATGGAAATCAATTCCGGATCACGGCCGAGGCGCAGGCCTCCGTTGCGGCCGCGTGTCGTCGCAATAAACCCAAGCTGTCCCAAACGATGCACGACCTTGACGAGATGATTTTCAGAAATTTTAAAAGCACGCGCAATCTCTTCGATGGACGAGCGCGGAGCGTCACGGGCGGCCAGATATATAAGGACGCGACAGGCGTAATCTGCATGCAGTGAGAGTTGCACAGGTTTCGAAGCTCCCTTTTCTTTTTAGGGTTGCCAACTTAGGATCTAAAGATATATTACGGTTACACCTTATTCAATCTCAAAATGGAGTTTAACATTTATGACAACGCTTTATCAAAAACTTGGTGGTCAGGGCGCTGTTGACGCCGTCGTCGAAACGTTTTATCGCCGGGTTTTGACGGATGAACGCGTGATGGATTTTTTCGATGATATCGATATGGATGAGCAGATCACCAAGCAGAAAGCATTTCTGACCATGGTGTTTGGCGGCCCTGTGGCTTATAGCGGAAAAGATATGCGCGATGGTCATCGCCATCTTGTGGCCCGCGGTCTGAATGATCAGCATGTCGATGCCGTGGTTGAACTTCTTGCGGCCTCGCTTGCCGAGCACGGCGTGAATGCCGACGACATTGAAGAGGTGGCCAAGATCGCGAACAGCGTTCGCAATGATGTTTTGAATCGCCCCAATTGAGTAACGCGATGAACTTTCATATTCAGTATCAGGGACGCACGGTGCCCTTGAATCAAGGTGAAACCGTCCTGGAGGCTTTGGAAAGAACAGGGATTGACGTCCCATCTTCATGTCGGGCAGGGGCCTGTCAGACCTGTATGATGCGGGCCACGGAAGGTTCGGTGCCGCATGCGGCGCAGGCGGGGCTGAAAGAGACTCTGAAAAAAAGTGGACACTTTTTATCCTGCATCTGTCGCCCGGCTCAAAATCTGGTCTGCGAACCCGCGCATACTGCGGATTTTCGCGGGCCTGTGACGATCCAGGAGATCAGGCCACTCGGACCGGATGTGGTGCTCGTTCAGTTAAGCCGTCCTCCGAATTTTGATTTCAATCCGGGACAGTTTGTGACTCTGCGTCGCGCCGATGCTGTTTCACGCAGCTACTCGATCGCTTCCCAGCGGGCGGCGCTGGATACGCTGGACATTCATGTCCGCCGTGTGCCCCAGGGACAGCTGAGCGGTTGGTTTCATCAGGAGGCGAGGCCTGGTGATGAACTCTGGCTCGAAGGGCCCAAGGGAGACTGCTTCTATTATCCGGGCAATCCTGAGGAACCCCTGCTTTTGATCGGAACAGGCACCGGGATGGCTCCGCTTTTTGCGGTAGCCCTGGACGCCTGTCAGCAGGGGCATACCGGGCCCATCTCCATTTATCATGGAGCGCTTTCCGCAGACCGTTTCTATCTGGTTGAAGAACTGCAGGAACTGACCCGCGCGTTTCCGCAGATTAGCTATGTGCGCTGCGTTCTGAAAGGCCCGGCCGAGTCCGGCATTCAGGTGGGTGAATTGAAGGATATCGTTCTGTCTGGACTCACTGATCCCAAACAGAAGCGGGTCTATCTTTGCGGGGATCCGGGGCTGGTCCGAATTCTGAAGAAACAGATTTTCCTGGCTGGAGTCAGCATGAATCGCTTGCATGCGGATCCTTTTGTCGGCACGGGTGCCTGACGACAGGGCGCTCGAAATTTTCTCGACATTGTTCCGGCTTTTTATGTTCTGCCAAACAAGATCGATTTTTGCGCCCGGCTTTTCTCAGCTCCTCAACCTGTGCAGCCGATACGTAAAGGCTGAGCAAGATGAGGAAAGCCCTATGATTCTGCATGTTTTTATGTGCTTTATGGCCTTCGCGATGACCCTGTCCCTGGAGGCCAATCCGAGGCGTCCTGTGACCCAAGGCGTTTTGGATTTAACCGATTGGGATGCGAAGCAGCATCCGGTGATCCCGATGGGCGGCGAATGGGAATTCTATTGGTCGCAGCTTTTGGAGCCTCAGGATTTTGCGAGCGGAAGACCGAGCGGCCTTGAATATCTGGGAGTGCCCGGGGGTTGGTATCGGCATTCCGAGCATCCGGAAAAAGGCTACGCAACGTATCGACTGCATGTGAAGTTGAAAGAACCGCAGGAGATCGCCTTTGCCTGGCCTCCTTTCTGGTCGGCCTCGAAACTCTTTGTGGATGGCGAGCTGATCGCCACGAACGGTCGTGTGGGTCCGAGCGATGATCCCAAGCATTACGAACCAGGTGTCCGTTCCGGCCGTCAGGTGTTTACGCCGCGCTCCGCGGAATTTGATATCGTGGTGCAGACGGCCAGTTTTGAATTCTTTGTCACGGGCATCGCTGCGACGCCCCACATGGGAACTCTGGAAGGCCTTACGCAGCTGCGGGAACGTGAAATCTTCGTCGATCTTTTTCTGATCGGCAGTCTCATGATCATGGCCATCTATCATTTCTGCCTCTATGCCTTGCGAACCCAAGCGCGCTCGACGCTTTGTTTTGGAATGATCTGCCTCTCGTCCTCTTTCTATATGTTTGCCGCCTCCAGCCGTTCCCTTTTGGTTATGTTTCCTGAGCTTTCCTTCCGCACACAGATTGTACTGTTCAACTCCTGGATTGCGGGCATGCCGTTTTTCGCTTACTTCACCTATGAACTCTTTCCCAAATTCTTCTCAAAACGCATGGTTTATTTCGCTGCTTTGACGGCCTTTCCCTTCTACACGTTCATCCACCTCACCGAGCCGCGAACTTTTGTGGATCTGACCGTCTTCATGCAGCTCGTCGCGATGACGATAGGCGTCTATTCCGTCTATGCCGTAACCCGCGCAGTCCGGGCCCATGCCGAAGGCTCTCTGCTCTTTTTAAGCGGCACAGCGATCTTCGTCACCGCATCGTTCCATGACATTGCGCTCGCCAGCGGCCGCTTCACCTTTGAATCGTATCCTATGGGCAGCGTGGGCATGTTCTCCTTCATCTGCTTTCAATCCATCCTCCTGGCTCGGCGCTTTTCCCATGCCTTTGTCCGGGTTGAAGTTTCAGAAATGGAAATTCGCAAACTTTCCGATGATTTGCGGGTGGAGCGCGATCATGTTGTCTCGATGAATGCCAATCTGGAAAACATCGTGGACGAGAAGACCCGTGATATCCGTTCGATCATGGCCCATATTCAGCTGGGCATCTTCGCGATAACCCGCGATGGGTTCCGCATCCATAAGGACTACTCGCAGCATCTGAAGCAGCTCTTCGAACGGGAGGAGCTTGCCGACGCGGATGCCTGCACCGTGCTCTTCGAAGGCGTGAATCTGAGTTCGGATGAAGTCAGCCAGGCTGTGAATGCTCTCGCGGCCTCGCTGGGTGAAACTTTGCTGGCTTATGAAATGAATGCGCATTGCCTGCCGCGCGAGATCAAAAGGCGCCGGGCGGATGGCCAGGATCGTACCCTGGATCTTTCGTGGAACCCGATTGCCAATGACGAGGATGTCATTGAGAAGATACTGGTCACCGTGCGGGACGTGACGGAACTGCGGGCCCTGGAGGAAGAGGCTCATGATCGCAAAGAGGAGCTGCAGTTCATCGGCGAACTGATCAACGTCACGCCGGAAGCGTTCCGGCGCTTCATTCAGAGCTGTCATGATTTCATCTATGAAAACAGAAAGCTCCTCAATTCGCAGAGCCTTTATCAAAAGGATCTTGAGGTGCTGAAGGTCCTCTTCATCAACATGCATACCATGAAAGGGGCCGCGCGTTCCCTTTACTTTAAGAAGATGACTCGCATCTTCCATGATGTGGAGCAGTATTATGCGCTGCTGCAGCGCGATCCGCAGACCCGCTGGGATATCGAGAAGATGAAGCGGGATCTCGATGAAGTCGAGCACATCGTGAATACCTACGCCGAAATCAATAAGGATAAGCTCGGCCGCAAATCCGGGGATGAAAGGGATATAGAACTGACGGAAGGCCAGGTCATCAGTCTCTATCGGAATCTTTCGTTCTTTGAAGCTGATTACAGAGAGCTTGTTCGGGCCAAGGATGCCAGCGTTTTGAGCCAAATGAAAAATTCCCTCTTTCCTTTGATCTTCACTCCGGCGGAAAGCGTTCTGATCGAGATTTGCCAGTGCGTCAGCACCTTGGCCAAGGATTTGGAGAAGGCGAGGCCGGTGGTCCGCATCCAGGCGGAAAACTTTTTCATGACAAGGCGCGGCGAAGATCTTTTGCGCCGCGTTTTCGTGCATATCCTGCGGAACTCGATGGATCATGGGATTGAAAAGCCCGATGTGCGCAAAGGCAAAGGCAAAGGCAAAGGCAAGCTTGAAGCCGGCCTTATCACGATTACGATGGAAAAGCTTTCGGACGTCGTCGTCCTCCGTTATCAGGACGATGGACGCGGGCTTGATATCGAAGCCATCCGCAGCCGGGCCAGAAGCCAGAAATTGAGCGAGTATCATGATCAACTGTCGCTGCAGGACGCGGCCGAACTGATTTTCTGCTCGGGTCTCTCCACGGCCACCAAGGTTGGGGATATTTCGGGCCGTGGCGTGGGCATGGATGCCGTCCGCAAATACTTGCGCAAGGAACATGGTGACATCGAACTGCAATTGATCGATCCGCGCTCCGTGACAGGAGGGTACTATCCCTTCCTTTTCGTTATGCGACTGCCCCTGGATCTTTTTGCATCGGCCGAGGCGATCCCGGTGGAGGAGGCAGCGTGAGAAAAGACCCAGACAGCGCGCAGCGTTAGCACGAAAATTTAACTCATCTCGTTGCGGATTTTGACCGATAGGGAAGCAAATGGCAACGCGGACCTAAGGGGTAAATTTATGAAATCGTTAGTAATATTTTTGGCTGCCTGCGGGATTTTAACCGCCTGTAAGGATGATTCTTCCCAAAAAAGCGAAGAGCAGGGGCCCACGGCCGCTGCGGAATCGACCCCGGTGGTAGAGGATACTTCGCAAAGCGATTTCAGTCGCTACTGTCGCGAAGAGGTCGAGAAGGGTGCGGGCAGCGAGATCAGCGTTTATACCAAGCTTTTCAACGCCCGAAACTGCACCGAGCTGGAGCTGAACCTGCAAAAACAGGCTCAACCTTATCTAGCCAAGAAAGATATTAGCGATCTGAAGCCCCTCAGCTTTTTTACTCATTTCACCTCACTTGATTTGGCTGATAACAGGATCACGGATCTGAGTGCTCTGAGTGCCATGAAGAAACTCGATCGCGTCGACATCTCGGGAAACCCTGTCAGCAGCCTCGCCCCCCTGGGTGGGTTGACTCAACTGCGGACGCTTAACGCCAATGCCATCAAGGCCACCGACTGGAGCAGCGTCGCGCCTCTGACCGCCCTTACGACTCTTTGGGTCAAAGGCAATGCGCTGACGGATATCAGCTTTGTTTCCGGTATGAAGGCCCTGCAGGATCTTCGACTTTCTGAAAACAGCATCAGCGATCTGAGCGCTCTTTCCGGGCTGACCAAGGTCACGATGCTCGAAATCAAAAAGAACAGGATCACCGCGCTGACGCCTCTGGGTTCCATGGTGGAGATGCGGGAGCTTCTTTTGAACGACAATCAGATTACGTCGCTCGCACCGCTTACGACCATGACCGGACTTGTCACGCTGGAAGCCCGCAACAATCAGATCGCGGACCTTTCCCCGGCGCTCAGTCTGACCAAACTCAGCTATCTTTTGGTTTCCGGTAACCAGATCAGCACCGTAGCCCCCGTGAAGGATATCAAGGTGGTTTCCGAGATCGACCTTGCGAACAATCCTTTGGGAACGAGCGTGGCAAAAACAGCAGCCAATTGTCCCGCCGATGCGACTACCAATATTTATATTCGTGAATTTTGCACGGCTACACCCTGAGCTTGGGCTTCGTCACAAGCGAAAGGCGGAGTTTAGTCTTCGCCTCTTCATCACAAGCGAAAGGCGGAGTTTAGTCTTCGCCTCTTCGTTATAGGCTCCCATAATTTGCAAAGCGTTGGCTTGACCAACGGAAAATATAAGAGATGAACATGAGAAGGATAAGCAGGGGACCGGCGCTGGACCAGCTGGGGTCGATGAACAGCTGAATGACGGAGCGCTGGAACAGGGCGAGCATCACGCAGCCTGGTATCATGCCGATGAGTGTGAGCAGAAGAAAACGAAGAAAGGGCACTCCAGCGGCACCAGCGGCCGCATTCACCAGCATATGCGGGGCAATGGGCATCGTCTGCAGCAGGCAAAGTGCAGCAAGGTCGCCCTTTTCCAGAGCTTTATGCAGGGCGGGAAAAAAAACACGACCAAGAGTCCGACCACCTGCATAGGCCACGGATACAAAGATGATCACAGCGACAACGATATAGGGCAAAGCCTCCAAACTTGGAAAAAAGCCAGCGGCCAACAGAATAAGCAGATTGATCGGGGCAAAAACAAGATAGGCAAGCAGATAAAGGAGAGGGATCAGCAGCAGCCCCGAGAACTGAATGGTCATGCCATGCCAGGGGCTTTCCTGCAGCGGCTGCACCATCCACACATGGGACGCGGCAATGCTGACAGCGGCGAGTCCCGTCATGACAAAGGTCAGAACCCGCGACGGAATTTTCAAAGGTCGCTGAATCGCTTCGAGCGTCCGCCCCCAACGGTCCAAAGCCAGTTCCATAGAGGTCGGCTGATCCATATCGAGCCACTGCGCATCCACCCAGGGAATGAAGTCTTCAGGCGCAAGGCGAATCTTGAAATCGGCCAGATGCTTATAGGGCGAAATCATACGCAGACTTTCAATCAGCGGCGTCAGGGAAGCAGCGTGTTCGAATTTTCGCAGCGCATAGTCCACCCTGTCATTGGCATAGTGGGCTATGATGAAGGCAACGGCCTGCCGAATGCTTGCCTGAAGATGAGGCCGATCACGGGCATCAATCGTTACGTTGCATTCGGTATCGAGTCCCATCGAGCGGTTATTGAGATTGGCCGAACCCAAAGTCAGAAAGCAGTCATCCACCACCATCAGCTTGCTGTGCACGGTCACGTACTTATAGATGGGCAGCAGTTCACGGTCGAAGGGATAAAGGATCCTCAGCTTTCCCTTGTGATCGTGATTCGTCATCTCCGTCAGCGCCAGGGCCTGCAGGTGGGTCATGGTTTTTTTTTCGAGCCAGGGTCCGAGGCGCTCGGGAAGTATGATGAAAATATCCGGGGGCATGGGACGCGACAGCACGCCGCAGAGGACCTCCACAAGGTGTCGTGAAGTCAGGTACTGCGTTTCAATGAAGACGTATTTTTCAGCGCTTCGTAAAAGGTCCTTATAGAGTTCCGCAATCTCAAGCGTCGCCCGCGCCTTGCGAAAACCAGGATCGGTGACCGAGATGCTGACGGGAGTATTCCGGAACGTGGCAATGGCGTCGCGCCCGTCCAATTCTATCGGGGCCATCCCGATACTCGCATCGACGGGTCGCAGCTTCTCTTGCGTCAGCTTCCTCCAACGTTCACGAAAAAGCCAGGCGAGTTGCACGGCCGCAGGACCGGAGAGCCCCAGCTGCGTATCATGATAGGGCTGATAGGAGTGTCCTTCTGGATCCTTGCGCAAAGGATCCAGAGCCCTATGTCGGCAGCTATCCCAGCGGCGTATGGTCAGATCAATGCCGCCCACGAAAGCCAGCTGATCATCCACGACCACAACTTTTTGATGATGCGATCCCCCCAGCGGATGACGGGAGTCGGCTCGAAAATGAAGACGGGGATGAGTCCATCCGGTGAACTTGAAATTCTGCAGCCTCTCCCGCTCCATGATGTAAAGCGGAGCCGGTCGCCAGGTCAGCAGATGAATATGAAGCTCAGGCGTCTTTTGCAGAATTCTTTGTAGAAACGCCAGCAGAGTCCAGTCCTGATGGGAATCTTCCGGCCGGGGCCGCAGCTGGGTCTGGGTATGCAGGTCCCAGCCCAGGATATAGATCGAATGCCTGGCTTGCGCGCAGGCGTGAATGAAAGCATGGAAATAGGCTTCGCCATCACAGTAGAGGCAGCAGTCATTGCCCTGACTGGAGGATGAGGAGTTTTTTTCAGTCCAAAATGAATCTTGCCGAGCCGTCATTTGGTATTTATCCGTGAGCACATGAGTTGATCAAAGTCATTCTCATGCAAGACTCAATCCTTAAAGGGCTGCTGCAGGACGCCTCATGGGTACCTGGCGTAGTCCGCTGGGCAGAGCGCGCTCACCCCGGCCTGACCCCTTCATGATAGGCAGTATCCTTGTTCACCAGCCAAGGTTCACAGAGCGTTTGACCTCGTGCAATATTCGCGACACAGAGCATTGCGGTCATCATCGGCATGACCCTGGTTGTTATATTTATGCATTCCATTCCGTCCCACCAGGTGCAGGCTCGGGTAGGATGGAGCGATTGCCGTCCGCAGCGTGTCCACATGCCGGGCATACTCATCATCCCAAACAAGAAGCATTCCAGCCCATAGATAGCGCAGCTGCTGTGCCGCAGCCGAGGAAATCACCTCATCGACCATGAGGACCTGTTGTGTTCCATCAACACCCTCATGAATCAATTTCCAGCCACCGTCCCAGGATTCCAGACTCTTCATGGTTTGCCCCATTCGAAAGGATTCGATCAAGGTTTTGATCACAGCCCCTTTCTCTTCCATCCCCTGGTTTTCCCGGTCTTTGAAGGAGGAGAGGACGCGGAATCCCGCCGCATTTGCAAAGCAGGCAAGCGGCTGTGAGGCCCGCAGGTCCGGTCCACATTACCGATGAGCTTTCGTGTCTTGAGCGTGCGGTACGTTTCAAGTGTGTTTGAGAGGGCGCTGCATGAAAGCCTCTGCAAGAAACTAAGCAGCATCCTGTAGGCCTGAATTTTTGTGCCTTGCAATCAAAGCGGTCCTCTCTCAAAGTTGTATCGTCTCCATGCTTCCAATGATAAAGGGAGGAATCTTTATGAACACCAGACGGCATCCTTGGGCCACCTATGGGCTGGCCATAGCCGGCAGTTATTATGCGGTCCGCGCGCTGCGCACGGCCTTTCGACTTCAGAGCCTTCGCGGCAAGATCGTGCTGATCACCGGCGGCTCCAAAGGCCTCGGCATGATTCTGGCGCGGGATTTTGCTTTGAAGGGAGCACGCGTTGCGATCTGTGCACGCAGCGTTGATGAGCTGGAAAAAGCCCGATCCTGGATCCATAAAGAAGCAGCGGCTGCAATTCTGGCTGTTCCCTGCGATGTTTCGCAACGCGATGAAGTGGAGCGGATGATCAAGCATGTCCAGCGTGTCTATGGGCCGATTGATATCCTCATCAACAATGCGGGCACCATCGCCGTCGCGCCTTTGGAAGCAACCACGGTCCAGGACTTTGAGAAGGCTCAGAACGTCATGTTCTGGGGAATGCTCTATCCGATCCTGGCTGTGCTGCCCACCATGCGTGAGAAAAAATCCGGACAGATCGTGAATATCACATCCATCGGATCCATGATCAGCATTCCGCATATGATTCCCTATAGCAGCGCGAAGTTCGCAGCGCTTGGACTGTCGCTTGGTCTTTGCACGGAACTGAAGCCCTCTGGGATACAGGTGACGACGATACTTCCTGGACTGATGCGCACGGGCTCTTTCATCAACGCGGAATTCAACGGGCGAAAGGAGGCTGAATACAAATGGTTCTCGATCGCCGCCTCCTTGCCTTTCCTCTCAATCTCGGCCGAACGCGCCGCCCGCAAAATCATGAATGCGGTCGTGAATAGGGACAGTCTTCGCATCCTGGGACTGCCGGCGCAGATCGCAGCGACGATCCAGGCGAACTTTCCGCGGTTGGCCGTTCAGGGTTTGAGTCTGATCAATAAGCTTTTGCCCAAAGCCGATAGCCGCATGCAGAGCTATGAGGCCCCAACCGCCGGACGGAACCTTAAGGCCAGCGAGCCGGTGTCGCTGCGAGTTCTGAAGGGCCTTGGCCATTCTGCTGTTCAAAGCTATCAAACCTGATCCTCGACATCGCCTCAGGCTCCAGTCTAGAATAAGCCATTCAAAAAAGATCCTGTCCAGGTGCCGTCCTCTGATGGCGCCCGGGCACATGCTTATGGACGATGGCTGCTGCCTGTGGAGAACTTGGCGAAAAACCTGATTGATATCGGACGTGCGCCCTCGGTCAAGGTCTGGCAGGCTCCTTCGGGGACCGAACATTCGCGCCAGCTTTGGGCCGCGGAACTTCATTATCTGGATGGGCTCTGGTACATCTACTATGCGGCGTCTGATGGCAACAATGCCACGCATCGCATGTACGTTTTGGAAAGCATAGGTCAGGATCCCACCGGGCCTTACCGCTTCAAAGGCAGGATCGCAGCGGCTACCGATCGCTGGGCCATAGACGGAACTGTCCTGGAGCCAGGAGACGGCCGCCGCTATTTTGTTTGGTCGGGCTGGGACGGGGACGAGAATATCCAGCAGAACCTTTACATCGCGCCCATGCAGAATCCATGGACCCTGGGGAGTGCTGATCCCAATACCCTGCGCATGGAAGCCGAGCAGGCGAACCTTAAGAATGTGACCACCCGACGCGCGAGCCAGGCTTCGGGAGGCGAGGCGGTGGCGCCACGGGACCAGGCGGGCAGTTTTCTTGAGTTTCATTTTGAGATGCCGCGCAGTGGAACCTATCAGCTTGATATTCGTTATGCCAGTGGCGCAGGACGCGACAGCACGCATGAAATGAGTGTCAATGGTGGACTGCAAACCTTGCGTTATCCGCCCTCGGGCTGGAACAATTTTCAGACTCTTCAGGTCTTTGTTCCGCTTGTCGCTGGATTCAATCGCATACGCTTCATCCATGGCGCAGGGGGCGCGGAGCTGGATGTCATCGAGGTGAAAACTATCGGCAGTGACCGCGTGGTCCTTTCCATGCCCGAGGCTGAATTCGAGCGCCTTGGCGGTCCCGCTTATATTAATGAAGGGCCCCAGGTCCTTATGCGAAACGGTAAAATACACATTATTTATTCGGCAAGCGCAAGCTGGAGCGATGACTACAATCTCGCTCAGCTGAGCTTTCAGGGCGGCGACCTTTTGAATCGCAACCGCTGGGTCAAGCGAGGGTCGGTATTCGCACGCACGGCTGCTGTCTTTGCTCCGGGACATGCGTCTTTTACGAAGTCTCCCGATGGTCAGGAGATGATCTATCACGCAGCCCGGTATCAGGGAGCCGGGTGGGATCGTGATGTGCGGGCGCAGCCTTTCACCTGGGATGCCGCGGACAATCCGGTTTTTGGTCGACCGTATTCTTTGGTCGACCAACTGCCCTGGCCGTCGGGGTCCCTTGTGCATTGAAGCGGTGCATAAAAATTTGATTTCCCTTCACAGCGGCTTTTCGTTACAACAGTGTCATGCAAGGCAGGGCATAAGTATAAGCGGATGAACATCAAGGAAGATGGGGCATGGAAGATTACTACAAATTTTTTAAAGACGACATGATGGAAGAGGAACTCGTCGAAGACGAGCATGAACCTTTGACCAGCGCTTTGAAGGAAATCATAGGCGATGGCGCGGAACTGAAAAAACTACTGCTGGCCGCGAGTGAAGACGGTTTTGCCGCGCATCGCGACGAAGGTTATGAAGAGGAGGACGACGGAGAGGATTTTGAAGTGACCGAATATCCGACTTACAGCCTGATCGGCTGTGACCTCTCCACTTCGGATGTTTACAAGATTCAGGATCCTGATTCCAACCGCAGGCCTTGATTTCAAGGCGAGGGACGCAGGACTTTGCGATGCATCATTTCCCGGAGAAAGTCCTGCGCCTCCGAATCCTGCGCTTTGAGAGGCGCAGGATTTTGAAAGCCTTCCAGGAGTGCTTTCTGCTGGGAACCCAAAGCCAGGCGGAAATAAAGCGAACGCTCCGGGTTTTGAAAACGGTATTCCAAGACGAAGGCTTCCCCGCTGGGAACAAAACTCACATTGGGGCTCAGGCTGAACAGCCCCTCTGGGTCAGCCCACAGCGCATCATGAGCCGTGAGGCAGTCCTCCCAAAGCGCCGCGAGATCAAGAACCTCTTCCCACTCCGCGTCGTCCTCTTCGACGATATCTTTTTGCTCCTCGGGAACGGCGCGCATAAGGGCCTGATCAAAAAGGTGAGGCTCTTTTATGTTTTCCTGCTGCGCAATCGACCAGAGCTGATCCTGATGCCGGTGAATCACCGCCGCGCAGGCCAGGAGTATGTCTTTCTCATGACCCCAGCCTTGGCCCCAGATCTTTTTTAAAGCCTCGGGATGCCAGCCTTGGGAAGTGGAAGCCCGCGAAATCTCCAATGCGAGTTCGTCGAGCGCACGCAGCGAAGCATCCAGATCAAAGCCCACCTGCCGGAGGGCCCATTGCGCCAGCCGCATTTCCAGCTGCGTACCCAGCGTTTGAATCTGGCTCCAGAACAGCTCGCCCGCGTGGCCGTGGTCCTTTTTGCAGAAATACGTGGAGCACACGGAATTCCTGAAGGCATGCACACGGCAGTAGCCGCTTGCCGGATCCAGCATGGGGCAGAGCACCTTCTGACTCTTGCCGAAAACATCGTGATATTCGTCATCGACGAAATCAAGCCATTGCCGCGGCGAGCTGTGCATGCCCTCCGGCAGGACCATCCCGCGCTGCAGAAGGTCATCGACCGCGCGTTCCCCGTCCGCTGTTCGGCAGGCAAGTCCGAGCAGAAAATTGCTGATCCTGGGATGATAGGTGCAGCAGCGATAGTCTGGACGCCAATCATCATGGCAGGATTTCGGGCAGTTCATGCAGCTGGCCTGTCTTTCATCTGGAAAGCGCAGTGCAGAGAGCTTGCCTGGCATCATGGCCCGCCAAATCCCAGGAAAGGTTTGGCGTCCGAGATAGAGCGGCTGCAGCAAAGGATCATCCTTCATAGGAACTCTTCGTTTTCCATTCGCGATAAAGATTTTCGACCTTGCTGCGCGCCCAGGGTGTTCGGCGCAGAAAAGTCAGACTGGATTTCACGCTCGGGTTGACTTGAAAGCAGCGGATGGGAACCTGCTGGCCGAGGTATTCCCAGCCATACTGCGTGACTAACTCAGTCAGAAGGGCTTCAAGAGTGACGCCTTCCAGGGGATCCTTTGATCTTGGCTTATCCAAACGATGGTCCTTGCTCATAGCAAAACAGTTAGGGAAAAGACCCCCCCTCTATATATGCAACGAAGCGCTTTTTGACTAGCGAAGACTTTTTGACGGCAAAGACGCAGGTTTATTCAAGAACGCCGGCATGGATTGCAAGGCCCACATCCATGGTCATGGGAAAATCGCCGGAGCGTTTTGAACGAAGGAAAGCCAGGGAACATTCGATGACGCGCTCACACACGGGTTCAGAAAAAAGCCGGGTCGGCAGCGTGGAGCTCCAATCCAAAAGTCCCCAGTCCATGGGATCCAGGAATTGGGCGATGATCGACGCCTTTTTCACTTCACCGCGTTCCATCTGGGGATGGGCCGTGTGCCCCAGTCGTGTAATGCGACGCAGGGCCTGAATTTTTCCATAGTCGGTGCTTTCATGGAAAAAGTCGAAGAAGACTTCCGCAATGCTCTCGGGTGTGTCGAGCTGCAGAAAATCCCCTCGTTTGCCGAAGTATGTGCTTTTCCACTTCTGCACATCGATCAGAAAAAGAATGGACAGCGTGGCATTTTTTTCGATATAGGAATCACGACTGAGGCTGCCGGGCACGAGACGTTGTCCCATTTCCATCAGCTCAGCGCTGAGTCTTTCGAGATTCGGATTCGATACGGCTTCGCGAAACTCAAGATGGCACGATTCAAAACCTGCATTCATGTTCTTGGGCCCCGTCTGCTTAGTGAGCTATAGATTAACAGTTATACAAGCTCCGGCCGGCCGGTACGAAGTTCTATTTGAAAATTGCTGCAAATATGGCGAATGCAAAATCGTTCACGCTGACCATTGCGTGCAGTTTGCTCATCTTAAGAGCCCATAATAATTCGCCAAAACCTGGACTGAGAGGAAACGCGACGACAGGATCGAGGGTGGTGGCGCGCAGGAAATTTTGCGATTTCAAAATGCCTCTTCATGCATGTTTATCAGGCAATCTTCTCGATGCGCGTCTGTATGCTTTGCAGGGCATCGGGGTTGGGAAGCACGATTTCAATCCGCAGGCCTTGGCCGCTGCGGCTCGTGATATGTATCGAGCCCTTCATGGCTTTGACGGCGTCGGCAAGAGCCGACATTCCGACTCCACGCCCTGAAATGGTCGTAATTTCGTCTGCCGTGGAAAAACCAGGCATGAAGATAAGTTGAGACAGTTCGGATTCGTTTGCCTTGGCAGCATCCGCAGAAGTAAGCAGATCATTTTTCAAGGCTTTGTCACGGATGCGATCATAGTCCAGGCCGCGGCCGTCGTCCTCGCATACGATGCGGAATTGTTCTTTATCCAAGGTGAAAATAATCTGCAAATGCCCCACTTTATCCTTGTCGCCGCGATCTTCGGGCAGTTCAATGCCGTGATCCACTGCATTGCGGACGAGGTGAATCAAATTCCGCAGGACTGGTGCGTAGGATTCATCAATGCGAATATGCTGACCTTCGATAGTGCACTGCAGCTCCTTGCCGAGCTTGCGCGCGATATAGGACGCGGTCATAGGCAGGGGGCCTGTATAGCTGCGAATCGGCTTCTGATGAGACCGCTGGTAGAGTTTGATCAGATCGGAATGCTGCGGATCCGGAACGTTACGATTGATGTACTGAATGATTTCCCTATAGTCATCGGGATGCATTTCCAGGACATCGGTTTCCAAGCTATCGACGCGCAGGATTTTATCGTTTTCACTGAGGAACTCATCCATCATCTCGGAAAGTCCCTGAAGCTCATCGGCCTCCACCTTGGACTTGCTTTCCAGTTCGTGAATGCGATCCGCCAGGGCTGTGATCCCGAATGTCCCGAGATTACCTTTGAGTGTATGCAGGAAGATGCGAACCGGACCCTGCTCACCCGACTCGATGGCTGCGACCGCGACCGCGACCGCAAGGCTTTCGCGGAAGTCCTTCAGGAAGACTTTGAAGGCCTCGCGTTCCTGGATGATCGACAAGAGGGTCTCATTATATTGAACCCTTTTCTCGGCTTCCTGCAGGCTGCTGACGTCATGAATGGTGAAAAGAATCGCTTTGATGCGGCCATTGTCCTTGTGCCGAAGCTCAGCTCCGGACACACCCAGGGTCAGACCATTGATACGAACCCGCGGCGGAATTTGCGAGAGACTCACTGCTGCCGGGAGTTGATCTTCAAAAACCTGGGCGACAGCCTGCTTGAAACAGACGCGGGTCTGATCATCGGTCACCAGGACTTCACTCAGAAGCTGGCCAGCGTGCAGTTTCACCCCGAGAAGATGATGACAGGATACAGTAAAGCCCGGCAGAAGACGGCCGGAGCGATCAATCAGCAAAAATCCAGAACTCACGTTGGCGAGGATGGTATTGATCTGCTCGGTGCGTTCCTCGACCTTCTGTTCCAGCGCTTCATTCAATGCTCGTTCTTTCCGTTCGGCCTCTTCCGCCTGATCAAAGGCTCGATTGAAACGACGGGAGAGGAGGACGGCCTGCGAGAAGGTCAGCAGAAAACTTCCGACATGCGAAAGGGGAACGGTATCTATCAGCTGCTGCGTTTTCAGAATATCATTGGTCGCGGTCAGGAAAAAGGCACCGAATCCTGCCAGGAAGACCCGAGCCCCCTCGCGCTTTCGCTTTATGGCAAAACCGATAGCCACGATCTGGCTCAAGCCCGCGATCAGGATCAGAACCTGATAGAAAAGCAAAAAGTGCGGATAGACCTTGGCCGGCGTGATGACGATCAGCCCAAGCCAAATCAGGGTGAGGATCGCGCTCGGGATGTTCAGCTTTCTCAAAAATTCCTGGGGGAAGAGTTCGCGGATCAAATAGATCAGGGATACAAAGCCAAGGGCGATACCGGAATATTCAATTTTGATCTGCAGCTCAAGCGGAGTTTCAGGAAAACTGAAAGTCAGGAGTTCCGCATTGCCGGCAGACAGGGAGCGGAAGCCGAGCGAAAAGGCAAAAAGACCAAAATAGAAGGTGCTCATGCTGCTGGGCCGGAGCCACCAAAGATAGAAATGATAGAAGGCCATGATCAGCATGGCGCCAAAGGTAATGCTGTCGAGCACCACATCCAGGATATAATCCTTCAGGATCGAAACCTTCGGACCGATGATGACGCCCCCGTTACCCCCGTGATCTATGGTGGAAAAATTGGACTGCTGGATGGTGATGGTATTGACGCCCGGCTTTGGAAGAAAGGTGTGAAAGATAAGCCGCTGGCGCGCCTTGGTTTCTTTCCCATCGCGGGATAATTCGCCGATGCGCGCGATCTCTTCATCGTTCACCCAAACGCGAATAGCGGAACGCAGCTCAGGAAAACGGAGGGTATAGATCTGCTCAGGATGAGCCGTGAATCTGAGGTGATAGGTGGCAAAGCCTTCTGAGCCTTCGACCACACCTGGAATACCCAGTTTCGACCAGCTGGTGTCGGGCGCAACATAAGCCGAGACTCTGCCCTTCGCGGCGCGGAGGTCATCCGGGGTCAGATACTGCTGCCAGTAAAATTCCCATTCCCCGCCAAGCTTCAGTGAATCGCGATGCTCCCAGGTTTCTGTGGTCAGATCACAAAAACCTTTCTGCGCGCAGGCGCTGCCCTGGGGCGCACCCAGGGCGAAACCCAGAACGGCCAGGAGGAGGATACGAATGTGGGGCCACACCATCATCAGCTTCAGCCTCTATGAATCTGATCAGTTCTTCGGTTCGCCTCCAGAATTTATGTAGTTTCGAGGTTCGCTGAGTTTTGTCTTTCGATAAAAAACCCGCATTTTTATGCCGGGAGTCCTGGTCTTCGGAGGGTCTAACAAAACGAACTTTCCACGCGAATTGGACTGCGCTATCCTCCCCCCTTTCACAGTCCTGGAGTCGTCCGAATGAATGCTCAGTCCTATCGCGTTGATCAGCTGCCCCTCCCGTTTCCCTTCTATTTGAAAGCCGTCCTGGGTCGCCGGCAGTATAAGGAAGGCCAGAGCCTGCCGGCGACGCGCATCGAATGGTCGAACTTTGAATTTTCGGCAAGCGCTGTCGCGGCCTATGCGAAAATCTGCGCCTGGCCATGGTCAGGACGGGAGCTGCCGCTTCTTTTCCCGCACTCCTATTTCGGTCCTTTGCATCTGAAGATGCTCACCGACGAAAATTTTCCGCTCAGGGTTTTAGGAGGCGTTCATCTGCGCAATCATGTGATTCAGCGAAGGCCTCTACTTTTACGGCAGCGTTATGATGCGGCGCTTTTTTTCACAGAATCCCGGCGACGTCCCCAGGGTCTGGAAGTTGATTTTAAGACGGAGATCACGCAGGGTCCTGCTCTCGTCTGGGAAAGCAGCACGACTTTTCTTTTCCGTCGCAAGTTCAAAAGCGAGGATGCCGAACATTCCCGGGCCAGCCTTCTGCAGCATCTTCCCGATCCGCAGGACAAGGCTTCATTTCCAGTCCCTGCTCTGAGCGGCAAACAGTTCGGCTGGATCACCAAGGATATCAATCCCATTCATATGTCGCGCTACCTCGCCAAGGCCTTTGGTTTTGAGCGGGATCTCTGCCACGGTATGTGGGCCTTGAGTCGAAGCCTTCCTTTAGTGGACGGTGTCGATTGGCAAATGCCCCTACGGAATGATGTCAGTTTCAAAGGTCCGCTTTACATGGAACGTGACATCACCGTCAGAGTCAGTCGCAGTCAGCCGGAGCTGTTTGAGCTTCATAGTGCGGGTAACGAAAGACCCTGTGTCCTGGGTTCTTTCAAAAACGTGAAGGAAGATGAAAAATTGTGAAGTGGAATGGGCAAAAATAACGACATGTTTTCCATAGCCCTTTGTTCGGATCTCCTTCATAATCGCTCCCATTCAACGGAATAAATTCCTTATATTTCGCAGGAGCAGGACCATGAGACTTTGGGCAACATTCGTTATGGGTTTGTATGCATGTACTCAGGCCGCCGTAGCCGCGGAACAGAAGACGATTCCACCCATTCCCGCAAACTGCGCTGCAGGCGTTGCGGATAAGGGCTATTGCTCGGAGGCCGTGATTCCCACAGGAGGCTTTCCCTTCTCGATCCGCTTTTTCGTGGTTGTGGAAAAGGAAGTCTATCCCTCGGGTGATGAACTTTTAGCCAAATACCTGGCCTTCGATCAGTGGCCAGCCTATGCCGCGTCCACCGGCTCCGATAATTTGATATTCGCAAAGAGCGTGCGTATGGCGGATAAGGTCGATGCTCAGAGCCAGCCTGTCTTGCGCCAGTACTTTGATTACAAGCTGAAGTCACCGATTGGCTATCAAAGGATTCGAGGCATCATGCATAATCAGCGTTTGAAAGAAGCCTATGCCGGGGCGGAGTCCACTACGGAATTTGTGGTGCAGACATCCGGCCCGCAGGAGGTTCCCGCCGGAGAAAAGCCGCTCAATGGTGCGGAAGGATTGAAGCTGCAGACCGGATCTTTAAATCTTGTGTCCTGTGAAGGCACGGGCCTCTGTTCCGATCAGCAGTGGATCGTCATCTATGAATCCACGATCACGCCTGCCATCAACCTTCTGCCCAAAGTCGTTTCCGCATCCGTGGAAAAAGGCATAGCCGATGTGATTGTCGGCATGCTCTTCAACTGAATCATGGAGCCCTATGCTTGCGTGGGGCTTATTTCGCTGTCTTCACGCGATCGGCTCTTTCCTGGGTCACAGCCTTGCGCGTGATTTTCGCGACCAGCGACGGCAGATACATTCCGAGTTTATTCGCAATCTGCGCCCGTTTCGGCAGGACGATGATATCCTCGTTGCGTTCGATAGCCGCAAGAGCTTCCTGGACAAAGCGATCGACTGGATACGGTGGTCCGCCTAGCTGCCCTAAAAAGCGCCGCACGTTGGGTCGCCAGTCGAGGCTTGGAAGACCGGCATTTTCCGTGCGGTCAAGCAGCGGCGTTTCGATTGCAGCGGGACAGAGAGCGCTGACGCGAACTCCATAGGTTTCAGCTTCAAAACGCAGACTGCGGGTCAGACCCACGACCGCGTGTTTGGTCATGCAGTAAGGCGCGAACAGTGGAACGGCTCCGAGTCCGGCCAGGGACGCCGTGTTGATAATATGACCGCTGCGTTGCTTGACCATGATGGGGTAGGCGCCTTGAATCCCATGAATCACGCCACGGATGTTGATATCAATAATGCGGTTCCAGGCTTCAAGCGGAATTTCATAGGCCTCGCCATAGATTCCAATGCCGGCGTTATTGAACAGAAAATCCAGGCGGCCATGGCGTTTGGCAACATCCTCGCATAGGGCGGCCACGGCGCGTGGATCACATACATCCAGGGTCAGCGCTTCCGCTCGGCTGCCACAGGCTTTGGCTGTCTCACGCACCGCGGCCCCTTCGATATCCGTGGCGATCACAAGGGCCTGACGCCTTGCCAATTCCAATGCGAGCTCCTTGCCAATGCCCGATCCTGCGCCTGTTATGATAACTGTCTTCCCTTGCCAATAGCTCATCTAGAGTCCGCCTTTCCCTGTGAGAGACTGTGAATTGTGCATTCCTTATGGTGGATCCTTTCGGCCGATCCTGCAAGAGCCGGGCATTGAACCAGCTATGTCATTGAATTCAAAGATGTTTATCCAGGAATTCGTTTTTTCTTGCAAACTGCGGTCAATTGGCGTATTACGGGTTCATGCAGCCAAAGTGGCTGCGCTGAGCTGTTGCTGTTGTGAGGTTATTCATGAGCGCACGTCGAACCAAAAAGCTGAAGAAATTCATCCTGCCTTTGACCTTCGTGGTCGGACTCGCGTCCTTTCCCTTGGGCCAGTTTCTTTTTCATCAAAGCAAAAAAGCCGCGACATCCGTCGGTCTTTTGGAGAAGAAGACCGAGAGAAAGTCTTCACGACATGTGAAAGCACAAAAAAGAAGCCATAAGATTGCACGGAATAAAGCGAAGACGCAGAAGAAGATCGCGCGCGGACGTTCGAAGCCTCAGCGGGAACGCTACGCGCACTGAAATAAGTTGCGGTTAGCGGCCGGCGAGAGCCGCTTTGATATCCGCAATGTTGCTTGCTGTAAATACGGGCTGCACACCGCGATGAGCGACTTTGGCTCCCGTCGTATCATCGATGGTCGATGTCTTGGTCAGAAGTATTCCATTATCCTTGTGACAACCTGCAGTCTCACAGTTGGCAGTCAGGATTGCAAGTCCACTGGTTGCATTGCCTGCTGCGGCTGGAGGCGTTCCAGCTGGGGGCGTTGTCCCAGTTCCGGGTGTGCCGGTCGCAGGCTGAGGCGTTCCTGTCGTCCCTGGTTTTGGAGTGGCAGAGGCTCCACTTCCCAATTTTTCCTTATAATCGGTGGCTGTTGGTTTCGCTGGAGCACATCCGATCCAAGTGCATGCTGATACCAGGAGCAGAGTTTTCAGTCCTAAGCCGTACATGATTTCAACCTCATCGTAATAATCGCGGGCCCGCGAAAGAGTATCGGCTTTTCAAAGCGGAAACTTGAATATTAAATTTTTTAGGCGTGATATCCGCGAGAAATTGCTGAAAAGGCAGGGAAAGGGACCTCTGCAGCAGCAGCAGTCCCTTCGGAATTTCAGATCTCTTTGATCAGGTCTTGATCCTGCAAACGGACCTGAGGGCCATAGAGCCCCTCCGGTTTCCGCGTGCCGGCGCTGATGACCATGGCGACCTCAGCCTTGGCAGGCAGGTTCAAAACCTTCTTCACTCGCACAGCATCAAAACCACCCATGGGGCAGGTATCGTAGCCGTGAGCGGTCAGCGACAGCATCAGGGTCTGAGCAGCAAGAGCCGCCTGGGTGTGACCGAAGATGCGATGGTCCGCTTCATTCACCGGCGTCCGCACCGTGGGTTTTTTAAGTCCGGTCACGAAAAAGCTGATTCTGCGCAAGATGTTCATCAGCCCCAGAGGACCGCGCGTCATGATTTTGGGAATAAGGGTTTTATAATAAAAGTCGACGGAAGCCGGCAGTTTCCGATCGCCCGCGGTCATGACGTTCAGGAGCTTTTGCAGATTTGATTGCCAAAGATCCGAGCGGGCCGCGACGACGATCAATTCCCCGGCAGTGGTCGCTGCAGGTTGTCCAAGACAGGCCTCTGCCAGCGCCTTTCTCCGCTCGGGATCGCGCACCCAATAAAGCTCGTAGGTTTGAAGATTGGACGAGCTAGGAGCCAGAGTCGCTTCCTTCAAAGCTTCCCGCATCACAGCCTCAGGAATGGGATCGCCTGTATAAATACGGATGGAACGGCGGGCTCTTAAAACCTTCTGGAATGATTCGAGATGGCTGCCCGCGAATTCAGGCGAGGGTACAAGAGAGGCATCCTCGGGGGGACTGAAACGTGCGCTACTCATGCTTTTAAAGACGTCAGACTTGGAACTCATGGGCTTTTCTCCAGCTCAGGGAAGGACCTCGATCTGAGGGGGAATGTAAGCATAGCCTTGGGTCTTGGCAATAGGTCTTTTGCGATTAAGTTGTGTGAAATATGAATCCGGCGGAGTTTCGGGGTCTTGGGGTCAAGAGAGGGCAGAGGTACCAGGCGCGTTAAGACCTCTGCCCCCGAGTGGCACCCTCCCACGGGGGGAGGAGTTGAAGTTGAGATCAAGGCATCAGCATCGAAGATTGGACAGGAGCGTCGACGTTCACGGGTTCGGCGGCGGCAGTCTTTCCTATTTCAGGATGCGTGCCTTTCCTGGGACATCCGCCAAGTCCTTGAGATTTGAAAAGGCAGCGGGATCCATCGGAGCAGGAGCGGGTCCAGCTGCCAGGCTACTTTTTACGCCTTTTCCAAAGACTCCAGGACCTTGGCAGAAAGGGGCTTTTCAATTCTGAACGATCAATCCGTGAGGCCCGAGGACAGTCCACTCAAATGATGGGAATGGATGGTTTTTTATGGAGTGGATGCGCAAGGGATCACTCAGGACTGTCCGATGTTTAAGCTTGAAGAAGGCCGATTTCCATCAGGACTTTTTTCACCAGCTGATGCCAATTTATTCGGGCTCCCATGCGTGCAAGCACGCTTTCGCCTAGGATGGAGCCAGCATTCGTGAAGACATAGCGCGGATCCAGCTGGACCTTCTTCGTCAATCCCTTCTTCAAAAAGTATTCCGCAAGGTTCACATGGCCCTCTTCAAAAAAAGTCCTTTCCCTATCGAAGGCATAGGGAGCCATGAGTGAGGGGCTGATCGCTTTGACAAACTCCTCGAAGGGCATATCCCTCCGATCAAAGAGCCGAAGGGTCATGGCCAGTTCGTAGAGGCTGGCGTCATCACCTTGGAAGCGACTGACCATGATGGCTCCGTAAACTGTCTTCAGGTCCTGGGGAATTTCCATGCAGGCGCCGAAATCAAGGACGGTGATGGTCTCCGGAGTCACGATGAAATTAGCAAGGTTCGGGTCGATATGCTGATTGCCGTGTTTCAGAAGAGCCAGAAGGCTGAAGCGGAGGATCCTCCTGGCGGCGGCATTCAGCTCCTCCTGCCCGGCTGTTTCGATGAAGTGATCCAATCTGTGACCTTCCGCAAATTCCGTGACCAGGACCTGATCGGTGCTGAGATCCTTCAAAACCCTGGGAATCCGAATCTCGGGATCACCGGCGAAGGATTGAGCAAAGCGTTCCTGTGCGGCGGCCTCCTGCTGATAGTCACATTCCCTTTCGAAACGTTTGGTGAACTGCTCGATCATCACGTGCAGGTGTTCGGCAGGAATGAACTGCCGCAAAAGTGGAGCGAAGAGTTTCACCAGACGTAAATCCGAACGAACGGCGTCTTCGATTCCCGGATATTTGAACTTGATCGCCAGCTGAGTCCCATCGTGCATGACGCCGCGATAGACCTGGCCTATGGACGCAACAGCGATGGGGTGGGCATCGAATTCTTTGAGAACACGATCCAGCGGCTGACGCCAGGCTTTGGCCAGTTGCTCTTCAATGTCCGGCAGCGGCAGCGGCCGGGCATCATCATGGATACGCTGCATGATGGCCTGAGCATCCTTATCGACGAAGTAGCTGGCCGCGATCATCTGCGCGATTTTCATGGCCGGGCCCTTGAGTTCGCCCAGGACCAGCTCGAAGTCCTTCATGAAATCTCGAAACACTTGCTGCTGCTGTTGAGCAAAGGCTTCAGGCTCCAGATTTCGAAGATAGAGTTTTGCGACATGAATGGAGCAGCGGGCCATGGTCTGCGCCACTTTCAAAAAGCGCGGCGTGGTTCCCGTATAAAGTTTCTGCTGACCGCGGAACGCTTCCTTGCTGACGACGATCGGCAGGGATTCGCTCATATCGCGCATGACGCCCAGGACGTCGGGGAACTGCCCATCGGAGAGGCGGAGAGACTGCGTGCGGTATTCCTCATGCAAGACAGAGGCGAAGGTCAGCTGCTTGATGCGGATCAGCCAGCGAATCGCACAGGCTAAAAACAGGAGAGAACACTCGGGATCGGGGGACGCAGCGAGTGTCGTCAGGCGTTTTCCGAGTATTTCGAAACGCTGCTGAAGGGGTGTGCTCTGATCATGGAGAAGCTTCAAGGTACTGAGCAGCTGCCAGGCGAAATCCGTGCTGACTTTCCATTTGCCGGCGTCCTTTAAAAATTCCCGTCCTGGGCAGGCTCCCAGCCACAGAAGACTAAGGCCAAGGCTCGGGCTATCCAGATCCTGACCTTGGGCATTTAAAAATTCATTCAGAATTTTCGCGTCCGCCCCTTTTTGTATGCGAGCGAGTACGTGTATCCACTGATAAAGGGTAGCTGCCTCAGGATTGTCCGTGAATTCCTGAAGAAAGGCAGTGGCGTGAAGCAGAGCCTCGTCGCCTTCGCCGCTCAAACGATAGGCGCGGATCAGAAGCTGCCAGGCCTTGTCGCGGGCGAAGGTCGGATCCATTTCGATCATCAGGGCTGTATGCAAAGCGACTTTGGCTGTTCGCAGATGGCCGAGCATCCAGGCCTGCTTTCCACGCAGCCACGCGCTGGGTTCATCATGGCTGCGACCATCGCGGCCCATATATTCACCGAGCATGATCTGAACGGTGCTTTCCCAGGCCTGTCCGCTCTGGGCGGTGTTCTGGGCCATGGCCTGATAAAGACGGAAATAGAGATGGCTGTGATGCGAGGTGACCGGACGTATCTGACAGAATCCGAGGCAGGTTTCCGCGAGTTCCAAAAGCCGGGTCTTGTCGCGATCCTTGATCGACGGGACGTTTTGATTCAGATCGAGGGCCAGCAGCACGCGGAAGTAAGTGTCGAGAGCATCCGCTTCGGTCTGGATGCGCGCGGACTCCAGATCGGAAAAAAGTTGGAGCAGGGCTTCTTTTTTCGAGCCGAGCGCGAGATATTTCTGCCGGACTTTCGTCTCGCAGTTTTGCAGCAGCTCGGTTGAAATCTTATATTTCGCCATCGCGACCCTTGCGTCCTGTTCGGGGTTCCTTGGCTTTTTTCGGTTTTTTTGTGAAAGACCTGAGGCAGAGATTCTTACAGAACGTAAGAAGTCCCAGGCTGGGGTACCTGGGACGGAATGCGGCCCTGGGGGCTTATTTAAGGATTTCCACCAGCGCGCTCAGATAAAGCTGAGCATTATCCACGCCATCATTAGTGGTATCCGCCGTATCCTTGGGCCATTTGTTGGCTGCGGCCACCGTCCTATGCTGCAGGATGGTTTGCGCACTGGTGATCTGCTGAGCAGTTCGACCTTTCTTGGCCGACGCATTCAAGGCCCCATGACAGCCCGCGCAGCCACCCTGATTATTGGGTGCCGCGTAGAGATTGGTCATGGCCGTTTTTTCTGCCGCATTGGGCAAGGTACGGGGTGGGGCAAGGGGAGCCGGTTCCGGTGTCTTCGCGTCAGCCGGCGTGCTGGTCGTGTTGCCGTTTGCCTCCGGCCTCTCCGTGCGGGCTGCTGTTTCCATTGTCTTCGGTTTGCTTTCCGCTGGAGTTCCTGCGCGTGTTTGCTCAGCAGGATGATATTCAGGGGCGGAGGGCCCACACGCTGTCAGTAAAAAAATAAGCGCGGATTCCTTTGCGAAACGAGACATCCCAAACATGATGCGTGCCATGGGCCCTCCTAAAACTGTGGTCTTCCCGGATGAATTGCAAGCCTCTCGCCGCCGGCCTTGTGCTTCAAATCATGCCTCTTCTTTCCCCAACCCGCGTTGTGAGCCCTTACAGTCAGGAGTCATCCCGCGCCTCCCGTTTTCGAAAGTTCATGCTATTTCAATGTTTTAATGCAAGCTGGTCGCAGGCTTCGCGAAAGTTTTGGTTTTTTGCAGGATCCAACGGCCACAAAAATCCAGGATCACTGCCGAAATCCAGACCCATAACCTGGCAGCAGACCCCACCCAGCAATCCCGGTCCAGTCCTCCCCTCCCGGCGCTGTTACAAGGTGCCTTCGTCTGAACTCCTCTCACGGCATGGAGGCATTCTCATGAATCAAAACACAGTCTTCGTGATCCTGAAGTTTGTTCCCGGCCAAGGACCTCAGCCCTGCTACGCTCACAAAACCATGGAAACAGCCTCCGCCGCTGCCGAGAAGTTGAACCAGGGTGCGCCCGGATCCTATTCCGTCGTTCCCATGTGGGTGGAAGACTAAGGAAAACTCTTCGCCATCTTATGAATTTCGCCGCACTTTTCAAAATTCTGGATCTTTGCTATCCCTGTTAGCGCTTGCAAAGGGGGCGAGGTGATCCAGAATAAATTTCGAAATGGCGCTTTGACATTTTCGGTTGTGGAGCAGGGTGAAGGTACCCCGGTCATTCTTCTGCATGGCTTTCCCGATCATGCCCGGACCTTTCGCTTGCAGCTGCCTGCATTGGCTGCGGCTGGGTATCGAGCCATGGCCCCGACCATGAGGGGGTATGAACCTTCGTCACAGCCTAAGGATGGGGACTATCGGCTCGAACGTTTGGCGGAAGATGTTCTGGCCTTCATCGAGCAGTCGGGACGTGAGAGGGTTCACCTTGTGGGCCATGATTGGGGTGCGGTTGTGAGCTACTGGGTGGCTGCAATGGCTCCTGATAGACTTCTGTCTTTGACGACGCTCGCGATTCCCACACCTGGGCGCCTTGTAAGCCATGGTCTTCGTGCTTTGCCTCAGCAGATTCTAAAATCCTGGTACATTCTTTTCTTTCAGTTACCCCTCGTGTCTGATTTTGTCGTGGAATTTCGCGACTGGGCGTTTGTGGAATGGCTCTGGCGGCGGTGGTCTCCAGACTGGCGTTTGCCTGAAGCGGAGATGCAGGCCTTGAAGTCGAGTCTGCGTCAGCCGGGGGTGAAACGGGCGGCGCTGGGATACTACCGCGCGCTCCTGGATCGACATTCGGTGCGGGAGGCTCGGGCGACCGTCCGACTCCTTAAAAAGACGATTCAGGTTCCGACTCTGGCATTGACTGGGGAAAACGATGGCTGCATGGATACGCGTTTGCACGACATCCTTATGAAGCCAGCGGATTTTCCAGCAGGACTTGAGATCATGCGCGTTTCGGGAGCGGGACATTTTTTGCAGCAGGAACGGCCGGAGCTCATCAATCAAAAACTTATCGAGCATTTCAAAGCTTCAGAGCGCAGGACGCTCTAAAGCCAAGGGTGCCTCCGCCTTTTCATACGAACCCGTGCTGCAAGTGTAACCAAGGCGACCTGATTCGTTGAGCAGCGTCTGACCCCGGGATATCACCGAGAAAGTCCAAACGAATTCACAGCCACGAGCCAGGCGTGAAAGTGTAATCTCTCCCTTCTTCTCAAAGGTCGCTTCCTTCGTCACGATTTTCCATGAATACCCATCCTTATGAGGGACGAGATCACTCGCACCAACTCCGGGCACGGTCACGCGACCATTTTGAAGATTGAAGTAGATACCCTTGTGCCACTGAGGGGAAAGGGTCGAACGGAGCACCAAATAGCCGTTTTCATGGCTGTTTGTATAGTGAAGGTCTTTTGTCGGAATGACGGAGGAATCCAAAAGAACCAAACCGGATTCGGGCAGGTCCTGGAATTTCGTTTTCCCGGCGTAAGCTTTTGTTCCGAGCAGGAGCAGAAGGAACAGGGTGGAAAGTCTTTGAAATTTCATCATGTCGATGCTCCTCATGGTCGTGAACGCGACGTCCGGAAGCATGACAAAAGGCTTTTCTCGATATTGCAGGGAACGATTGGCAATCGGGGTTCAATCAGGGGAGCCGTGACTTCCTCGCTGGGAAGCACAGCCTTGAAGAAGCGAAGATCAGTGAAGCGCGATGGAATTTTTGTCCGTCGCCCATTCCTGCATCGCCTGCCGACCAGGACGATCAATGTGAACCTTGTCATCAACCGAAGTTACCCAGCTGATGGGAATGTAATGGTGCTGGCCGCTCTCGTCCTTTGCGAGTTTGATCACGTCTTTACCTTCCATATGATCCACTGTTGCAAACTGACCGTTCTGAGAACACACGACAGGGGTATGCGGTTTAATTTGGCTTGCATCGATCATGACTTGACTCCTTGTCTGAATTTTAAAGCCAATTTATCTATGCATTCCCTGTGCCAGCATTTTAATTTTGAGCCTTCTTTTCAAAAAACATCAGATCTATATAAAGAGCGGCGGCCAGCAGCAAACGACGCATATCCTCATTGAGACTGGGGTCCTCTATCTCAAGCGAGAACGTGTCCTTATCCGTGAAGGCTTCTGCCAGCAGTCCTGACCATTTTTTCCTGACAACGGCCACCTGGCGGCCATTACGCTCAAAAGGGAAGGTCCAGATCTTCCATATGGGGGATGAGACTGTCATGACCACCTGGTCACTTGCATCCCGCACGTCGAACTTTTTACTCAGTATGGCAAAGCGTTTCACAACCCGGCCGAGGCTGCGGCCCTGGCTGTCAGCGACCATGAGTTCCTCGAAGTACCAGCGGAAAGGATGCACGGCGCGCATGAATTCCTGACGGTCAGGCGTAAAGAAATGCAGTTCGAAGCGGCGCCAATGGCCCAGCAGCTGCCTCAGCATCAGGCCGACGATCCCGCGTCCCTGTTCGGCGGCGAAGGCCAGGGCTTGTCCGGAGCTTGATATAACCTCGTATTTATTCCGAGTCTCAAATCCAAACCACTCCGCAAGTTCATGACGCTGCCTGACAAGCACCTGGCTGTGCTGCGACATATTAGGGCCGGGACGGTTGCTCATGGCTTCTCCTTTATTTCCATTCACGCAAAACCTTGCGACCAGCATATCACGCTTTGCCTGCGTGATTTAACCCGTAAGCACCTTGGAAATCGCGATGCAGCGTCGGGCATGTGGCTTGCATTTCCTTTCGGTATCACACGGGAGAGGAAAACCCTATGAAAATAGCCCTCATACTTGTGTCCACACTTCATGCTGTAATCCATGGCCTGGGCTTTGCGAAAGCTTTTCAATGGCTGCCCCTGCCGCAACGGACTCTACCCATCTCGCGTCCTGCAGGTATTGAGCTCGCCGCCTTTCGCTATTGGTGGGTACTGGCCGTGCTCGCGCTCACTTCATCTCAGCTCCTGATTTTTTCAAGCTGGTCTTCTGCCAAATACGGAACGATTGTGAATGTCGGCGTTCTCGTGGGCCTTGGTTCATGGGCCTTCGAACGCAAATGGAATCGGCTGAGGGATGACCTTTTGCAGGATATACCAGGACATGATCCCGTGATGATCACGGAGGAATCCCTGCGTCCTCTGCCGTGTCCAGTTCAAAACTGGCTCCGCTGGTCAGGGATGGTCGGCCGATCCGAAATCATTTCTTTGACCATGAAGCAGAAAGGCTCTTTAAGGCTAAAACCAGAAGCCACGCAATGGCTCCCGTGCGAATCGGAACAGCTCATCGTTACACCGGGCCAAGGCTTTGTATGGAAGGTACGCACCCGCATGAAGGGCCTTCCCGTCCTGGGCATCGACTCCTTCAACAAGGGCAAGGGATCGACGTGGATCGGTTTATTCGGCTTGATTCCCATCGCCAACGTTGCCGGCGATTCCAAAACCAATCAGGCTGCCCTGCAAAGATTTTTAGGTGAAATCGCCTGGGTTCCTTCGGCCGCCTTGCATCCTTCGATTGTCTGGAAGGAAAGGGATGAATTCAGCGCCGAGGCGACCATGACCTGGGCCGGCACACAGGGTTCGGCTGTCTTTTATTTTCGCCCGGATGGCGAACCCTCTGGAATTGTCGCCCAAAGGTTCAAGGATGTGCACGATGAAAAACCGCTGGAATGGGTGGCTGACATGATCGCATCGCGGGAATTTGCGGGGCTCAGAATACCGGCGCGACTCAAGGTTACCTGGATGCTGCCTTCAGGGCCTTTTACCTGGTACGAATTTGAAATTGTGGAGGCGCGTTATGATGAATTCAAGCGCACTCATCCTTGGATTCCGATGGACTGGTATAGGGCTCAGATCGAGAGTCACCCGCTAAAGGGCTGCTGCCAGGGCGAATCCAGGCAGGCGTCTAAACCTTGGACAGGGCCGGGCGAGGCATTTCGACGTTTCTTCTGAGGTTTCCCATGCATGAACCAGGTGGTGTGAGGCTTGCACAAGGGGCCGTGAGTTCCTTCTGTGCAGTGACCTTATGCCTGCTGAACTGTTTTTGCGTGGAGTTGTTAGAATGGGCCGCACCAATTGGAAACGTTTCTCTCTCGTCCTCCTGACGCTGATTTCTGGACCTGGATGCCGTGATAGCAACGCACCGGAAATTTCAGTCCGCAACCCGACCTCGACCCAACCGTCTCCCACGGATGATCGCAACCCGACCCCGACTCAACCCACGGGTGATCGCAACCCAGGCGCGACCAAGCCCACGGGTGATCGCAACCCAGGCGCGACCCAGCCCACGGGTAATCGCAACCCAGGCGCGACCCAGCCCACATCCACGGGTGATCAGACCAAACAACCGCCGATGGAAACGAAGAAGAGTCTCATCACTTTAAGTAGGATTGATAAGTTCAACGGGCAGGACTGGGCCGTAGTCTTGCTTACGGTGCAGGATGCAGAAAGCAGCGCGATTAAATTTGCCGAGACCTTCCTCAATTCATCCCAGGCACCAGTCCTCGAAGTGCCTTATGGCTCCTACATCATCACCGTGGAATACTTTCTGGATGCTGCGAAAACCCAGAGCCTTGCGCGCAGCTGCGAAGCCGATCGGACTCGCATCCATAAGGTTAATCAGGAAGGCTATAGCGCCACCCTTATGGTGTGTACATACCCAGGGCCCGTATCGCCTGTTGATTCGGATATCGTGATTCGTCCTGTTGTGATCCCGAATTAAATCCCTGGTTTTGCCTCTACGCCAGGGTTGGTGGCCAGGGTCGTAGAAAGTTTCTGACTTAAGACGTTTCTCAGGTCCACCACCAAATTATTGATTTCGACGACATTTGAAACATAACGAACGCCGTGACTATAATCCGCATACTCGGCCCCATGAACTGTGGAAAGCGGTTGAATGGGTTTGCCGCGGTTCACATGCCAGCCATAGATGGCCACAGCCTGAGGTTTTTTGATCAGGCGGAGGCTTTGAACCACATCCTTCTTATGACCGGCCACCAGCATCCCTGGTTTCCATGAGCTACGCTCCAGCTGATTTTGAACCAAAGAATTATGCTCAAAGAAGTAACGTACGCTGCTCATCTCGCGACCGCTGGGGAGTGTTGTCGGTTTCAGTTTCACCTGGGCCTGAGCGTAAATATCATCCACCATCGGCTGGGTGGGAAGACTCAGATTCAGTTTTTGAGCCAGGGTGCGGATGCTGTTCATATTCAAAGGCACCCGCACGAAGTCCTTATCTGAACCAATCGCAAGATAATCGGGTAGCACCCAGAACCGCATGAGCTTGCCTTTATAGGGGCCGGAGGTGATTTTGCGTTCCACAGGAACCAGCTGGCGTTGAAACTGAGGAATGTTGCCGCTCAGGACTTCCTTCACGATCATGCGCTCGCGGGCTGCGGCAGGAAGCTTTTGAATGCGCTTCATGAATTCGGAGCCGCCTGGAGCGCCCTGGGCCCTTTCAGGCAGGCCCAGCAGTCTTTGTATGGGAGAGGATTGCGCGGCTTTGGGTGCGAACACAGAGGCAAGGTGCAGAGCGAGGACTGTAACGAGTGCTTTACGCGAGATCATGAAGTTTCCCTCTAAATGACTGACACATTTCAATCTGTGCACAGCGAATCAACAGGAAATGAAATCGACCCCGCGGCGGATGAAAATTAAAACTTCGTATTTTCCGTGAAATCATCGGAAATTAGGGCCCAGGCTTCAGTTTCGTTTCCCCGCAGAGCAGCAGAGAAAGCCTTTCGTCCAGGTAAGGATTCGGAAGAAAGGAAAGAGTTTCCGCTTCTTAAAAGTGACCAGGGGAATGGTTTGCGTTCCGAAGACGGGCGTGTCGAGCATCGGCAAAAACTGTGTAGATGACCGCTTCCCTATGACCCTGTTTTCCATCTGCAAACACTTCAAGCCAAAATTCGGAAGTTCATCGTGAGGTGAAGACGGATGGGCTGCTAAGACTACCCTCACAGGAGCAGTCCCGCTCCGCGAACACCTGAATGAGGATATCCATGCTTATGAAACAACGTATCCTGTCCTGCTCTCTCGCTCTTCTGGCCAGCCTTCCTCTTTATGCAAATGCATCCTCGCCGGAGGATGAGGCTGAGATTGAAGAAACTGTCACCCGCATCGAGGCCGCAGCGCAGGATGATGCTGAGGAAGCGCCCATCGAAACCGAAGCCGCCGAAGCCGTGATGGTGAAGCGTGCATCCTGCGAGATTCACATCGGGACCTTGACCCGCAGCGGCAATACTTTGACCGGCCGCGGCAGTCAGGCCAACTGCGGGCCCAAGGGAACGTCTTACCTGACAATGCAGCGTTCCCGCTGGTACGGTTGGGAAGATTTGAAGACGGTGAAAATCGTCGGACCAGGAGAAAACTACGTGAATTATAACTGCGCTGGCACCGGCAAGCATGAATTCCGCGTAATCCATACCGGCCGCACGGTGGGTGACAAGCCCGTGTTCAAGGAATCCTCCCACCACACCTGGGACTGCGGAAACTGAAAGCTCCACGATTCAGGCGGCAAATCTGGACCGGCACGTTTCGCGAACATGGATCTTGCATAAGACCCGAGGGGCGAAAACGTGCCCGCAGGTATCAACGGATAAAACGCTTGAAGAAGGAGCCCTTTATGGAATTGAAGGACATTATGACGAGACACGTACATGTCGTTTCGCCAGCGACAACGATTCGCGAAGCCGCGAAGCAGATGCGTGATCTTGATACGGGAATCCTGCCTGTCTGTGACGAGCAGGCGGTCATCGGTCTCGTGACCGACCGTGATATCGTCGTGCGCGCGCTGGCAGACGGCAAGGATGCCGATAGCGCTGTGACCACGGCCATGACGGGCGCTATTGTGTGCATGTATGAGGATGACGATGTCGAGGAAGCGGCTCAAGTGATGGAAGAAAAACAAATCCGCCGTCTGATCGTCCTAAACCGCAATCAGGAACTGGCCGGGATTGTCTCACTCGCCGATCTTTCGCGCGAAGTCGGAGACGAGGAACTGTCAGGCGAAATTCTAAAGAATGTGTCAGAGCCCGCAGGTGCCCGCCCGTCCCTCCTCTAGTCGAGTCGCCACGCTCGGCGGCCGCGAGGATGAACAACGGAACCCCGTCCCTGATCGGTCGCGAAGGCGGTTGCACGGGTCCTGTCGGACCTGTGATGACCATGGAGCGAGGCCACGCCTGCGTGATCTTCGTTTTCGCTGGACCATCGGGTTAAACCGATATGATAATGCTGCCGGTAATTAGTCTTTTTGGCCTATTTCGTAGCCTATACTGAAGCGGATTCCATGACGCGCAGCTTGAGTCTCCATTCACGAAGAAAACTGAAGCCCCGGGATGCCTCACGCTTTGCTTATGAGGCGCCGCCCCTTTTTGCCGAACTTGCCGCAGCTGTATGCGAAACCGGAATGCTACCCGAGAAAGAGCTGCACGAGTGCTGGCAGATGGCCCAGATCGTTGACCGGGCTTTTCCCGACAGCTTACGCATCGCAGACATTGCGGCCGGTCATGGACTTTTGGCCTGGATTCTTGTGCTCCTGGCCCGAAAGAGCGAGGGGCTGCGTCCCCGAACAGCAGTCGCTGTGGATATTACGCGCCCCAAGTCAGCCGATAGTCTTGCCGCATCTCTCCTTAAAAAGTGGCCAGAGCTGTCCGGGAGTGTTCATTTCGTCGAAGGCAGCGCCGAAGCAATACAAGCCGATAAAGCTACGCTGTTCGTTGCAGCTCATGCCTGCGGAAGCCTTTCTGACCAAGTGCTCCTGGCCGCTCTTCGCAGTCGGAGTCCTCTTGCCATCATGCCCTGCTGTCACTCTTTGCGTAAGCAGCAGGAAAGTCTATTGTCCCTGGCGCAGCTGTCCGGGTATTCAGCCGGAGTGCCGGTGCGGTCCCCTTTGGAGTCGAATGCCGGTCCTTCCCTTGTGATCGACCTATTCCGTAAAGAGGCTCTTGCGTCCGCGGACTATGATGTCCAGGAGGCTATGATTCAGCCTGAGATCACACCGTTTCATCGCATCATCCTGGCCCGGCCTCGCACAGAGGTCAGGGATCCCGGCATGGCACTCACAATGGGGCACAGTCGCGTTCCGGTCCAACGCAGCGGGCAAGTGCGGGCCTTTGAAAAGCTTCATACTTTGAACGTGGCGGACGCGAAAGAGACCGAGGCCCTGTCCCATCGCCCCTCGCGGGAGTGGACTCGCTTTTTTGACCTCAGCTTTTGGATGAAAGACGAGGCCCTTGTCCCGAGTCTTCATGATGAGCTGAATCGCCTCATGACGGCTTTGTCCGAGCAGGGGCAAAATTCCTGGGAGACAAGAGTTACGGTTCGCGATCAGTATTGGAATCCCGCCACGCAGCAAAGGGCCTGTACCTTCCGTATCGAGGTCAGAAGCGTGGCCGTGCCGATCGAGAAGGCGGATGCCCTCCGCCTTCGAAGGGAGCTTGGTCATGGCCTTGATGCTTTCTTCGCAGCCTGTCCCGGAGCTTTTAGAAGACGCGGGGACTAGCTGGTTTCGGCGTCAAAACGAATCTTAGGGTCCGGCCAACAGGGAGATCCAGCCCCTCAGAATTCGCTCTTTGACCCGTTGCTCAGGAGGCTAAAATTCATTAAAGTACCGGTCAGGTCAAAAGGCCGTGATGTTCAGGTAGGGAATATATGGGAAGAAAATCTGCTAAAATTGCGGTGCGTAAGGGTGCTGCTGACAAGGCGCGTGGACAAATTTTCACGAAAGCTCTTAAGGATGTTTTCAAAGCATCCAAAGGTGGGAGTGGGGATCTCGCCAACAACTTTCTGCTTCGAGTCGCTGTTGAGCGAGCCAAGAAACTCAACGTCCCCAAAGAGAATATCGAGAAGGCCATTAAAAAAGGCCAGGGTACCGGCGGAGCTGGCTTTGAAGACGTGTCCTACGAAGGATACGGACCCGGTGGTGTGGCGATCTTCGTCGAAACCTCGACTGACAATCCCACGCGGACAGTGGGCAACGTTCGCAGCTATTTCCGGAAGTATGACGGCGCGCTGGGAACCTCGGGATCACTTGAATTCGTGTTCAACCGCATTGCCCTTTTCACCGTCCCGAAAGAAGCGGTGAAGTCGGAAGATGATTTCACCCTCGCCATGATTGATAGCGGCGCCGAGGAAATCGAGCTGCATGATGATCATTACGAAGTGTCCGGACCGATGTCGGAATTCGGTGCCATCCAGGATGGACTCGTGAAGTTGGGCATTACGCCGGACGAAGCGTCTCTGATCCGAATTCCTCTGTCCCGCAAGGAACTCACCGACGAAGCCTCTCTCGTTAAACTGGAAAACCTTATAGATGTGCTTTCGGAAGATGACGATGTCGTGACCGTCTATCACAATCTTCTGGATAAAGACGATCAATAAGCCCGAGTGTATCGCAGAGGGATGAGCTTCGCTTTGCGATACCGTTCCCCGCCGCGCACGCCTTTTGCAAAGACTGCCTTCCGATATCCTTCAGCTTCTGAAGGTGTCGTAAACCATTTACATAAATTTATGGAAGGTAGGCGCCATGTTTTCCTTGAAGAACATTTCGAATCTCAAAGACGAGATCAATATGGATGCTGTGGCTCAGCTGGGCGAAAAAGTGAAGGATATGAGCGGCAGAGTGCGGTACATGGGCGACAATCGCCTTTTGAAAAACACTGGCTGGCTGCTGGCTGGAGCCGCTATCGGATCGCTCCTGAGCCACTTTCTTGATCCTCAGGAAGGTCAAAGAAGACGGACCGAGATCAAAGATAAGGCCCTCAGCATGGGCAAAACCGTTCAGGACGCAACACGCCGTCGGTTTGAAGATTTGAACAGCCGCGTCCGTGGGGCAGCATCGGATGCCCAGGATGCGATTCAGGCTGGAATGGAAAAAAGGGCCTGAGCAGGTCAGGGAAGGTCGCTCTTACTACCGACTTTCCCTGCATTCTTTTTTGCCAACAGCGAAGGTCCAGGAGGACAAGGCAAAATTCGGCTCAGAGGAAATCAGGAAGCGACCACATCATCGACGACGATGTTCTTCCTCAGGGCTCTTTGGCAAAGATCCTCAGAGATCTCGCAGCCCATAAAATGAAGCACAGCAGCGGCATCGCTGTTGGATTCGACGATACGGTTGTTGCGTTCGATCGTGGCTTCTGCACCCTGGATTTGACGATTCGTCGGAACGATCTTCAAACGCACATTGTTCTGCATCGCCCACTCGGCCGCCATGGTTTCAGCGCCTTGGGCCTGGCCCAGGACGATAACCGATACTTTGTGATGCTTGGTGTAGTCGCGAAGGGTCTTGGAGAGTAACTGCTGGTTCTGATAGTTGTGAGATCCACATACAATAATTTTCATTCGGCTCCAGACTTACGAAGTTTCTTGGAATCCAGCTACACTAGCATGATTATGCTAGTATGGCAAGCGCGGTTCGCAAAATCGATCAAAATAGCTCTTTCCAGCCAACCGGGATCTTGCTTTTGTCTGCAATATTCGGTAGTTCGACGTGATCAGCTGCATCGGTTCCAAATCATGTCGCATTTGATTTTCTTGGCCAGATATCCCCTATCATCAGAATTCATTAAAGACAGCTCGATGATGCAGGCTTCATAAGCGCTGTAGTTGCACGACTGAGCGGAAAGCTCGGACTGGGGCGACTGCTTCTCGTCCTGGCCGCAGGCGGTCATGGTTGTCAGGATGATGAAGGTCGACGCGAGTTTGATGGCAAGCTGAGTGTGTGAGCCCATTTTTGAAGTCTCCAGACGTTTTGGAATTTGAGGCCGTGAAGCCTTTCCTGTGGCGCGATTCATACAGGGCCGGGCGAGTAATGTCAAATGGGCGCTTAAACCTAGCACATAATGATTAATCAAAATCGGCTGGCGACTTCCTTCTAAGCGTTGGGCCCCAGCGCTTTCGCAGTTAACATTAGTTGAATAGGCAGCCCTCATACGAATCGTCTATCCTTGAAACAAAGACGTTCCCAACAAAAAAAGAAGGATCAAGCCATGAAAATCCTTATGCTTGCCCTTTGCCTATTCCTGACGCCTGCGCATGCCCTGGCGGATTCATGCGATCAGTCGGTGCTGCCAGGCTCACCAACCCAGCGCTTATCCAGTCGGGATTACAGCGAGGCCATCCGATCCCTTTTCGGGCGCTTCATTGCCGCCGATCGCCTGCAAAATATTTTGGCAGCCATTCCCAGCGACAATCAGCGCGGCGGGCCGGTTTTTGAACAGATGAAGCAAAACCTGAGCTTTGATTTGATTCAAGCCTATGCGCAGACTGCGGAAAATCTGAGCGAGGAACTGCGGAAGCGCGACGACTGGTTTGATGAAGTCCTTGGTGAGTCCGCTTGCAAGTATTCGTTGAATTCACGATGCATGGAAAACTTTTTCTGGAACATCGGACGTCCCCTTTACCGAAGGCAGCTGAGCGATGCTGAAAAAAACCGCTATTACAGATTCACGGAAAGCGAAAGCGGTGATGGACGGCATAAGGCCCTGATGATGACCCAGAGTCTTCTGCAAGCACCGGCTTTTATTTTCCGCGAAGAGCGAGCCGGAACGGACACGGGAGACGGACTCTTCTCGCTGACCGAGTATGAGCTGGCGGCTCGGCTCGCGGCCTTTCTGTGGCGCTCGGTTCCAGACAAGCAGCTGCTTGATCGCGCCTGGCAGGGACAGCTGCGCCGGAATTGGGATGAGGAGGTCGCGCGTATGATGCAGGACCCTCGTTTCGAGTCGATGCTGGATCACTTTTACAGCTCCTGGCTCAATCTGGATTTCATGCCGGCTGCCAACTACAGCGACAGCTTTCTGGATGGACTGCAGTTGAATACGGACAGCTATCTGCCTGAGCTTCGGCGGGAGCTGCTTTCCTTCACGCGCTCCATCACTCAGAATGATTTGTATTTCGCTGACCTTGTCAGTTCGCGAAGAGTGCAAGCGGATTCCGATTTCCTGGCCCGCCTCTATGGAACGAATAGGCAAAGCGATTTTCAGGAGTTGGAGACGAGGCCTGGTATACTGTCACGAGCCGGACTGCTGGCCAATGGTCTGGATTATGCGTCGATCGTAAAACGCGGTCTTTGGGTCAATTCCCGCATCCTTTGTCGGGATATTCCCCCGCCTCCTGATCCGACAGTCATCGCAAATCCTCCCCGTCCCAATCCGTCGTTCAGTTCCCGGCAGCAGCTGGAAGCACGAACGGGGCAGGGGTTCTGCGTGTCCTGCCATAAGTCGATTAACCCACCTGGTTTTGTGCTGGAGCAGTTTGATGCTCTCGGGCGATTCCGCACTGAAGAAAAAGTTGTAACGGATGCAGGCATCGTCGTTCATCCTTTGGATACGACGCTCGCGACTGCGAACATTGACAGCAGCTCCGATCCGGCCGTGGATAATATTTGGGGCTATACCGATATCCTGGCCAGGAGCCCGAGGGCGCATCAGTGTTTTGTCGAGCATTGGTACATGTATGCCTTTGCCAGAAAACCCACGCAGCAGGAACGCTGCTTTATCGACGATTTTGCCGCGAAAATGCAGCGAAAAGACATGAGCATCAAGCGGATGATCCGGGACATGACCCGCCATCCCTTTTTCCATTATGCAAAGACAAGGTGACTCTTATGATTCATACACTGCATAACAGACGCCACTTTCTAAAAACCGCAGGCGGAGGTCTTGTCGCCCTTCCTTTCCTTGCGTCTTTGCTGGGCGAGACCGAGGCCATGGCGATGACACCGCAGCTTCGATTCATCACGCTATTCAATGGGCATGGACAGTCGCAAAGAAACTGGCATCCAGGCATCGATCTCTATCAGCAAGGTGGAAGTGGGTTTCGGAGCTTCCCCCTTGGTGATCTGACGGCTCCGCTTTCCTCTGTGCTTGAGCCCCTGACTCCCTATAGGAGCGATCTCAATATCCTTGGAGGTTTGGATTCCCTCGCTCAGGGGCATAATCATAATCCCCGCACGACACTCTGTGCCGGGGGCACTCATCAGAGTGTGGATCAGATTCTGCAGCAGTCGTCCCGTTTCAATCCCAATCGTCTGGGTTCGATGCATCTGGTGGGTTCCAACGTGGGCTATAAAAACCAGCCGATCTCCTATAGAAAAAGCGGCCAGGGGGTTCAGGGCATCGATCCCATTCATAATCCGCAGATGGCGTTTGATGCTTTTTTCGGAAGTCAGGTGGGAGATGAAGCGCGGCGCCGCAGGAAGACCATAGCCTCGCTGGTGCTGGAGGATTTTAAAAACCTAAGGCGGGATCCCCGGCTTTCCTTGGTTGATCAGCAGCGGCTGGATGAATACCTGACCCACCTTGATGAGCTGCAGAAAAAAATAGATCAGACGGGTTCCGGCGGTGAGGTTCTAAAGCGTCCCACTGTGGTGCCGAATGTTCCGGATTCTTCCCAGGATGACGAGGTCATCGACGCGCACATTGATCTGATTGTTCTGGCTGTGCGGTGCAATCAGCTGGCGACGGCGACTCTGCAGTTCAGCACAGACACCGATAACTCGGTTTACTCCTTCCTGGGTGTTCAGAGGGATTTTCATACGATATCGCATGAGAATAATCTGCCGGCGACGGAACTGCCCCGCATCAATCGTTGGATGGCGGGCAAGGTCGCCCGACTTATCGAAAAGCTTCGGGATGTGGAAAACTCTGCGACCGGCGAGCGCTATCTGGATAGCACCCTTGTCTACTGGGGCAATGATATGGGCTGCATGCCGACGAACGGCAGCAATCACCAGGCGAATGATATGCCTATCCTCACGGCAGGCAGCGGGGGAAAAAGATTTGTCACAGGCCAGTATTTAACCTATGGCGATTTCCGGAGGAACCAGGGGCGGCCTTATAATGATTTCCTGATTTCCATCCTGCAGGGTTTCGGGCTGTCGCCGGATGAATATGAACAGAATGGGGCCGAAGGTTTCGGTACCTATGAACGATTGCGTCGATGGGATGCAGAGTCGCGACCTGTGGAAGGCGTGGCCTATGATCTTTCCCAGAAAAGACAGACGCTGCCGGGATTTTTGTCAAAGTGACTTATTCGCAGCGCGCAGCTTCTCCCAGCTGCCGCCTTTTCTCCGCACCGATTGGATGAAAAAGTTTGCAAAAATAATTTCAGAGCCGCGTTTCTTGAAATATGAGTCGCGAGTCATCGCAATCGCTCTTCATTTCACAGCTCTTTATCCAATCGAAGGAGAAACCCATGAAGTTTTCTGTATCCCTGGCTTTCGTGTTGGCCGGTTTTATCAGCTCCGCTGTGGCGAGTGCAGCCCCTGTGCGTCCGGGAACCGGCACGGGCGGCAAAACCCGCTGTATTGATCGCTGTACGGACAGATATCTGGACTGTCAGCTTGATAATGCTCCGGGTTCGCTCGACCACTCCCTTTGTGATCAAAAGTTCGATCGCTGTGCCCAAATGTGCGACCTCATTTACACGCGTACCGCGGGCGGTGCGATTTTGAAGAGTGCTGATCAAGCGATCTTTCAGGAAGTCACAGAATAAATCGTCGCGTCCGAGTTCCGGCCGTCAGCAGCTTTCAAGCCGCAAAGTTTCACGTCCTTCGTTGTTTCCATAGCCCCTGAAACAGGGGAAAGTCAAACAAGCAGGATAGGAACAGAACATGTTGGAACGTTTAAAATTCTCCTTCTCTGAACGTCGTCTCGGAATTCCACTTCTCCTCAGCGTCTGGGCGGGTACGGCAGCGGCCCAGGGCCTTCCCGGTATTCCGGGATTTAATCCGTCTGAAATCGGACGCTGTGGCGGGACAAAAACCATGGCCGGTCATGCAACCTGTCTAGGTCGCGTGGAGAAGCTTCCGCAGAATCAGTCCTTGAATCTTCTCAATGTATCGGGCCAGATCATTCGCCAGGAATACTATCGCGTCAGTCAAAACCCCAGCGAGGGCAACTGTCAATTCCGGGCCGCGCAGGCCCTCCAGCGCTACCCCGATGGTTACAAGGCTTACATGTACTATCACCGGGATTCCAATTTCCTTGGCATGCCTGATGGGGATGGACACTGCCATGCCTGGGTTTATAAACCATCGGCTGATCGGCTTTCGGTGATTTACTCTGTGCTGTCCGGTGCGCTTTTGTCTCAGCTGCCGACTGATATTTCGCCCATTTATGAGGATCTGACGGCCAGGAATGCCGCAGCGCCCTGGAAAGCGAATGGTATTCAGTTTCAGCACTTTGGTGTGAACGTAACGGAATCCTCGGACGTCTGTCTGAAAAAAGTAAACGAGTGGCGGCAGAATCTGGGCGCAGCCTGGAGTGTTTGGAGCCACCAGGGATTCAACTGCTTTGGTGTCGCATCCCAGTATAGCTTTGCCGAGTAAATCTGAGTTGGGATTTCTATCGTAGCGGCGATTTTTCAAGCCCGTTGACGCAAGAGAGGGGACAACAGTTTGTCCCCTCTTCCCACAATCTTTTAGTAACGACGACCGGTCACGATACCTTTCCAGATTTGAACAGGTCTGACCTCGTTTTTCAGATAGCAAACTGGGTTTTCTTCCTGATACCCGGCCGGCACGAATGCATAGGCTTTGCATGCGCTGTCTTCAGCACAGGCCTTGTAACATACCTTATAGTCATCTGTCTTTTGAATCGCCCACCGCCTGTAGTCTCCGCCTTGATAATCAAAGTCCTTCTCTACGCTGAGTTTTTCGGCAGGTGGAGGAGCCGGAGGAGCCGGCAGGACTCTTTGCGCATTGCCCAGGGCATCCCTCGTAAACCAGCAGGAATTATAGGTGACGACCTGGCACGACTTCGTGCGCGTTCTTTCACAGGTGACCGGCGTCGTACCAAACTGATTGTTATAGCAGCCCTTTGCCTGATTCTTGCTACAGGATACCGAACCAAAGAAGGCGAT